>JAEOSA010000014.1 GCA_016840595.1 Candidatus Hermodarchaeota archaeon
CTGGACTGCTATGGCTAAACTTCGCGCACCCATTGATGCTTTCGCGATCCTCAACGAAGTTGCTGATTGGCACGGAGCGTTTGCTTATACCAAGGACAGTGAACTGGACTTGGGCATTCGTGGTGTCCGCAGCTACAGTATTGGGGCTGAGGGTGGCATGAATGTTATGCGGCTCATTATTGCCCGTGAACTATTGGGTAAGGATTTCGTTCCGTACGATCGACAGACATAGCACTGATTGGCCAGGTTTTCGTTCAAACCTTAAGGCTTGTTCTTTCGCTTCCTGGCATACAATGGTATGGTTATGCCTACTAGGAGACCCAAGAAGACAGCTGTAAGTGGAAATCCAGGGATTTGAGCACAAGAATCCATTTCGAGCCAGATTGTATACTCTCCGGTAACGTTGGCAATATCGGGTCCAGGATTCACCCATTCGATGGACCAAGTGGCGTTTACTGGTATGATGAATTCGAAACTGCCTGAGGTTTGGTTTTCATAAGCCTGTTCAAGATACTGTTCTGAGCTCGATGATGAGTTAAAGACGTAGACATGGATTAGTTGATTGACACTTGACCAGTTGAAGAGTCGTCTGGCTCTCACGTCTGATGCATGCATGTTCCAATGTCTGTAGTCTCCGGCTGGAATGGATTCATCTAATTCTTCTGTCGTCAGTTGGCACCATTCAGCTGAGACTTGTGGTAAGAGTAGGAAGATGAGAAGGCATATGCCTGTGAGGGCGGGAATTATCCTCCGGGACGTAGAAACCACCTCCAACGCATCTGTTCCATTCGGTGATATAAAATACTGCTGACTTTGGAGGATAACAAGTGAACAGAAATAGGTTACACTGTGAGTGAGGGGATTCCTGCACCCCTTCTCTTTTCCTAATGTCTTTGTTTTTGTAGATTACATGTCCTGGTCATATTTGATGTAGAAGTAGGGATGACAATCTTGGGGTTTGAGCTCTTCGAGAAGCGTTGCTGGTTGCATCCAAATCGTGGTGTATGTAGTGTAGGCGGCCATGGTGACTTCGTTGACGGGGATTTCGTGAAGTAGGTCTTTGTGGGATTTTTGTAGAGTGAGGGTTCCGGACCCGATTTCAATGGGTCCGTAGTCTACTTTGCTGTTATGTCGTATAAGGCGGGGATGGTCGTCAACGCCAATGGCATCTAGGCTTGGGAAAGCTTTGAGGACAAAATCGGGAGTACCTGTGAATTTCTCGGGGAATGGGGCTTGGATGTCAGCGGTAATTTCAATGATTGGTATGCCTCGTCGAATACATGTTCCTTTGACGTGATTGCCTTGACGTGTGAGTGTGATAGCGTCTGCAATTTTTTTCGGATAGCCATACACTTCGCGACCTGCGGCCATTGCGATATCGTTGTCTACAGGCATGGAGAGACAATAGTTACCGATTTCATCTTTGTATTGGGCTTGGATGAAAAGTGCGGCTTCGTTGTATTTGATGCCAAAATTCGTTTTTTGAAATTCTGCGACATAGGCGTAGCCAAGGGGCTCTGGACCGGGTGTCAGAGGGGGTGGTAAAATCTGTTTGATAATCGCGTGATCTGTTTTGAAGAAAGCTAAGACCATATTCACATCGCCAAGCATGAAGCCGTTGGCGTACTTTTTCTTCCGTGTTTGGAAGTCGTCTGGGGTTTGAACAAGTTTCATAGTAATCCCAACTAATACCGGGTATTGTCGGGGGTCGTTGTATTAATGGCTATGTGTTTTGAGGTAGGTTTAACGGTACTTGGAGGTGAGGAATGGAATTTGATTCAGGGTTGGTAAATCCCTATTATTCTTGAAGCCTCTTTCCTTTTTGTAGCATATCGTTGGGAATGATTATGAATCGGTCGGTGTTGAATGCGGTCATTGTTGTGGGGCTATGTTGTCTGCCGTTAGTTCTTATTGGAGTGGTCAGCTATTCGCGTTCGCAGATTACTCCCAATGACCAGTTTTTCACATTACAGATTGGTGATATCCCCCAAATTGATGTCTCGAACTGGACACTGGTTATCGATGGGCAAGTTGACAACCCCATTAATTTCACCTATGCTGAGTTCATTGCATTGCCCAGTATCTCAATTCGCGCCACGCTGCAATGTGTGGATGGTCCTTCGGGAACGGCGATTTGGCGAGGGGTCCGCATCAGTGATTTACTGGCTTTGGCGCAGGTGAATCAAAGTGGGTTTGATGTCGCTTTTTATGCTGTCGACGGGTTCTCCTCATCACTCACTTTAGAAGAGGTGAGTACAGGAGATGTCCTCTTAGCCTATGAGATGAATGGTGAAACCCTTCCTGCGGCGCATGGTTTTCCGGTCCGTGTTGTGGCGCCAGAGCAGTTTGGCTATAAGTGGGTAAAATGGATCAATCATATCGAAGTGGTAGATTATGATTTCCGTGGGTTCTGGGAATCGCGGGGATGGGCTGATGATGCTCGCCTGTCACCGATTTCGCATTGGGGGCTGCATGCCTTTTTGTTTTCCATCTCGTTTGTTTTCGGAGCTATCGCTTTGGTGATGGGGTTGAAATTTTCACGGCGGACCGATTACTTCATTGATTTACCGGATCTTGTTTCCACGAACTTTCATCGAATTATATCCGTCGCGTATATCGGAACCGTCGGAGCAGTATTCGTCTATTGGGCATTCCAAACGCTTCTTCTCAAGGGAGCCTTGCTTTACTCATTTCATGGTATTGGGGCATTAGCTGTGCTCATCTTGCATGTGCTGGGTGGAATAATGGGTCGAACCACTAGGATGACTAACCGCTCTAACCGAAATCTTCACTACAAATTGAACTTTGCAGGATATTTAGTGTATACACTTACGATAACAACAGGGTTTCTGTTGGCGTTTGGGGCAAGTTTCATTTACATTTACTAGTTAGTCGAATACTTTCAGAAGTTTGTATCCTTGGAAGGCAGACCAAAGGATGAGGCCGTAGACAGCAACCTTCTGCATGGCAGCACCCTCAATAATGGGGACATTGAAGATCATTCCGATTAGATATGTATAGGCGAGAATGGCGACGATGATTCCAATGATGGCATACAAGTTTTCATAGTCCTTGTTGAGAAGGATGGCAATTGTGTATACGATAATCGCGGACGAAATGAAAAAGAAAAACGCGTATGTTGAGTAACCATGGAGGCTTGGAAATACATCCATGGCGAAGATTGCAAGGCTTGAGACGAAAACGGCTGCAAGAAAACCGAGAATTGTACCAATCCAGCTTAGATAGAATATTCTTGATGAACCAGTGAACACCATGCGGATGGCGAGCCAGAAGGGGATTGAACAGGCAGCTACTAGCGTACAGGTGAAAGCAAAGAGGAACCAGTTTTGAGGAGTAGGAACACTATTAGTAACCGCTTGTCCAAGTTGACTGAAGCTGTTAAAGAAGAAGTTGTAGCCGCCGGGATAGATGAGCATGATGATGGCGGTGATGATGATAAATTGGATGCCTCCAAAGATGCTAAGGTAGGCTCCGAGTCGTTTCCATGAGATAGCCATAACTATCCCTCCTGAGATTTTGTGAGTAATGATAGTAGATACTCTGTTGGAGAGATGTTTCTTATAAAATTGAATGCCGCCCCTCGTATAGCCCAGGGATTTACCTTAAAGAGAAGCGCTGTTTAGCTAGGTGTCGAGTTTACTAAAAAGCTCGTTCAGGTAATCGTCTCTCAAATTCTGGAAGCGTCTTGTGGGATAGCTGAAAATTGCTTCTACAGACTTTACGAAGGGTGCTTTTTGTATACTATTTGCTATGGGTTCGGCGTCACGCATGTGTTCGACGAGAAAAATACTGAAAATGACAGGTGCAATGGCTGATGCAAACGCAAACCAAAATGCAATGGGATGTTGTGTCCTCACCCATTCCACTACATCGTGAAAGGTAGTTGTTTTTTCGTCCCAGTCAATGCGGATTACAAAGGCTGTACCATCAGCCGCATTAAGATCCCAGTGAATACGTGAGTGCATACAGGCTTGTTTCGTCCGATGGTCTCCTATTGATTGCTTGTGTACAAATATTTCTTGTGCGGAGCCGGTTTCACCGAATAATTGTTGGATAGTTTTTCGAATCCGTTTAGGTGACATCTTTGTTTGCTGAGCAATTTCGGAGATGGGCATTCGAGCATCATCTCGTAAACACCGTAGCACCTTCAATTCCGAGTGGGATAAATCACGCTTGCACCCTTTTTCACAAATAAGCGGATGCAATTCAATGTGTGTCACGCCTTCCAAGCCGTGTAGAAACTGGCTAAACTCAGATAGTCCCTGAGAACCCACATAATCGGCAAAGACGAGTACGGATCCATCAGCAAGATAACTGCCGGAATCTACCATCGGGTGTGCCCCAATGGTGTCGAGTAAGACGTCAGTGCGGGGAGGTGATTTCGTGAATACCAGTCCTACAAGACTTTCCGCTTCCACCATGGCGAGACTGGGGTACACATTGAAGCTTCGGATAATTCCTAACTCCCTTAACTTCGTGTAACGTTTCTTGACGGCGTTAACAGTTAGTTCCAGCTTATTCGCGAGGGCTTGGAATGAGATTCTACAATAGATTCCTAATTCTAGGAGAATTACCTTGTCAATTTCATCCAAGGCTGCCACCATTTCATTTGGAAAATCCTACCCTGAATCCAGTAAGCATCGCACGTTTTGGCATAGGGGGAAGTGTCAACGTATATACGCCTTACAATCGCTAAAACTGTTTTCAAAATGATTCTGAACCAAGTATTTCGGAAAAAGCCGTATCCTTGCCCTATTCCTTAATTATCTGAACTGACCAGTTCCGTTGGATAAATATTCAACAAAAGAATTCTTCCTTTACGGTGAAATGTAAGGAGCGAATGTTATTGTCTCGTATTCTGCGGTTTCTCTTTCCCCTGACTATCCTTCTGACAATCTCCTCTTGTTTGTTTGTCTCTCCAAATGTAGGTTATTGTGACGCATGGACTCCGGATTATTGGCCAACCGGTGGTTGGCGGTTTTCTACACCAGAAACCCAAGGCATGCTCTCTGGTCACCTCGTAGCTATGCAAGACTTTCTATATGCACAACCGATTCAACTAGATTCGGTGCTCATCATACGGAACGGGTATATTGTCTATGAGGACTACCCGACAGGGCACACTGAAACCATGCGTCATGTCCTCTTCTCGTGTACCAAAAGCGTCGCATCAGCCGTTCTTGGTATTGCCCTTGGACAGGGATACTTCAACGGCACACAAGACCGGTTACTTGACTTCTTTCCCGATCGAACAGTTGCAAATCCGGACCCAAGGAAAGACAGGATTACTGTGGAGAACCTATTGACAATGAAGGCAGGAATTGAATGGGACGAGTGGTCTGTGTCCTACGAAGATGGTAATAACCCCGTCCACGGACTAATATCGAGCTTAGACGCTCTCCAATTTATGCTGGACCTCCCGATGGCGGCTGAACCGGGGACTACTTGGGTGTATAATAGTGGCGTCTCCCATCTCCTCTCGTGCATTGCGAATGCTACAACGGGGAGATTTACCGCAGATTTTGCCCAAGAGTACTTGTTTGATCCGTTGGGAATCATGAACGTGTTTTGGGAAACCGATTTTGCAGGTGTGAACTTTGGTGGCTTTGGTCTACACCTTACACCACGGGATATGGCGAAATTTGGCTATGTGTATTTGAACAACGGCACTTGGGATGGAGAACAAATACTCCCTACATCGTGGATTGAAGCCTCCAAAATGGTGAATCACACTACCGGATCCAATTCGGGTTATGGCTATCAGTGGTGGATTAACCCCGATTGGGGGGCATTCAGTGCCCGGGGTTATCGGGGGCAACGCATCCATGTCCTTCCCAATGAAAACCTCGTCGTGGTGTTTACCGCGAGTGGAAGCCAAGTACACTATGACGCCCTCATTGAAGAGTATATTTTACCAGCTGTCAATGAATTCAACCCATGGCTTGCACAACCTCAAATGGTTGGACTAGCCCTTGCAATTTTTCTAGGAATTCCTATTGTCTTAGTTTCTGTCTATGTTTTTCGTCGTCGGCAGACCCTTTCATCTGAAAACATCTAGCTTGGATTTCTTTTGGACCAATTGTTCCCTCTAATTGGAGCATTTGAAAAAAGAGGTTTGGAGGAGGACCCATTGCTAGAAAGTTGACTAATCAAGTATTAGGTGTATATATTTTTAAAGAGAAGCAAGACAAGTTTTCGGTGGAGGGTAGATTTTGCCCCTTATAAAAAGTAGGAGAAATAAGTTAGCCTTAGCTGCATTTGTAGCATTGATTACTATTCCTGCCAGTATTTACATTGTGTATTTTGTACCTGGATTCAATGATCTTTTGTTATCCGATTTCTATTCGTACGGGATTTCTCTTGCGATTGCTTGTGGTTACGCATTTCTTGTAGGAGTTATACTGAGATTACTTTTTGACGGACGAAAAAGATGAACGAAAAATTGACTACTTTGAGGTGTTCGATTTTGAATTTAGGTCTAATTCTACTATTGACTATGATGATGGACGGAGGACCAACAGTGATGGGTGCTGCAGCCGCGGGAGCAGGAATCTTGGGATACACACTCTTCGTTACTGGAGCTAGCGTTGTGACTGTAGCATATTTGATGAAAAGGCGAAAGAGAAAGAATCAATCCTGACAACATGAATTTGTTTGTTGTCAAGGTTATAGGTCTCTTGCCTGACTCTCTTAGGTGAAATGTATCTATGAGAATGGCGGGGAGACCTCCCTTCTTTTTTATATCTTTGTGAAAACGCTTTTTGACTATTCGAAATCAGAGTATATGAAATCAAGTGGTTTGGTTTCCTATATGATTGAATAATTAATACTAGTTCAATTTCTCAAAGACCGGCTTCTTTGATGAGTTGGTTAAGAAGAACAGCACGGGGATTATCGAATGTTTTTGTGGGGTAGCCAAAGAGGATATCTACGGATGCGACTAATGGACCATTGCTGATTTCTTGGGTGAGAGGTTCAGCGTCGCGAAAGTGTTCCACGACGAACACACAGAAGAGGGTAGGTGTGGATGCTGAAGTGAGCGCATACCAAAATTCGTTCGGATACTCATTTTGTAACCAATCAATCAGGTCTCCTCGCGTTCCTTTTTCTACATTCCAATCGATGCGAATAATGAATGTTGTGCTCCCTGCAGCGTTGAGGTTCCAAAGAATCCGGAAGTGAACACATTGTCGAGTGGTACGAGCGTCACCAAAGGAGGTTGGTTCAGTGAAATACTCGGGAGCAGATCCGGTCTCACCCATGAGTTTTTTCAATACTGCACGTATTCGTTTGGGTGTGAGTTCGGTATTTTCAGCTATTTGAGTGATAGGCATCCGAGCATTGTTTTTAATTACTTTCAAGACTTTTAGGTCCGTTTTTGTTAACTCACATTCTCCACCTTTTTCGTAGAGAAGAGTATGCACCTCAATTTGAGTGACTCCCTCCAAGCCATGAAGGAATCGGCCAAGTTCGTCCAGTTCTAGTGCGCCTCTGTACTCAGCAAAGAGTAAGAGGCGCCCGTCAGAGAGAACACTTCCTGCAAATACATGATGAGCAGCACTGATAGAATCGAGAACTTTTTGCCCTGACGCTGACGCTTCCAGAGTGATTATTCCAAGGAGTATTTCTCCACCGGACATGGCTAAACTAAGGTAGGCATAGAATTCGATGATGACGCCTGTTTCAATCAGTTTGTTTATTCGTTTTTTGACGGCATTGACGCTGAGTCCGAGTTCACAGGCAAGTGCTTGGTAAGAGATACGGCAATTCGCATTAAGTGCTAAGATAATTTGCTTATCGAGTAAGTCCAACAGGAACACCCGAATCCTAGAAACACATCACAGGGTTGTGTGGATATTCGATAACCCCATTTGTTTTATTTGTTATGAATCCAGAACTGTTTCTCCAGAAGAACCCGCTGTACTAGCAGGCAGCAGGGCTTGCAAGTTGGGCAAAAATTAAGTTAATAGCAAAATGGTGCCAGGTTTTCAGGGGTTTTTCTCCAAAAATTGGCACTTCCCGTTCCGTTCCCTCTGGGTGGCAATGGACCTGGTCAGATAACGGAATTAGAATAGAGAGTCCCCCTGAACCCCTGGCCTCAGTTTGGTGATCTTCAAAAAGAAGCGAGGGTTACGAGCCACCGAGCGCTTGAATAAGGCGAAGCTCTTGAACAAGTATCTCGACCCCGCTGCAGCAGCGGGTTATAACACGCCTACCTGCAGCGGGCGAGATCAGTTATGGCAGTAGAACGTCCCTCACCGATGAAGTAGGGAGAATTCCACTTCATACTAAGCGTATTCATGGAGATTCTCACCTACCTAGCGTCGACTTGCCAAGAGTATGTATGCATAGCGAGTACGAGCTTTAGCTGCTGGATGAGGATTTCGAGCACCCGCAGCTGCTCGTTCGCCAGCTGACATATCTTTGAGTTTCTTAGCCTTTGGATTGGTTTTCTTTGCCATTTCCTGGATCCCTCCAATTGTGTTGTTAACCCGAAACCCTTCCGGGTTCCGTGTTACAAATGAATAGAAGCTAGCGTTAGATATGAATCGATGGGAGCTATGCGGTGCAAAAATAAGAGAAAACCATTCGCTCTTATCCGGTTTTTGCACTGAGTGGTTCAAGATTTAGACTTCCTGTGATAATGCGAATTTTCATGGGATTGAGGAGTGTTCGGAAGATGGATTAGGAGGAGTAGGATGGCTACATCATCACTTTAGAGAAAGCATTTATTCAGAGATTATTGTGATACGCTAGTAGGTGTGAAAAATGGGTAAGACAGAGGTTGAACCAGGAGCCGGCATCATGGCATTACCTTCCTTTCCTGTAGTGTTGGTCACAGTTAAGGAGAACGTAATGACTGCGGCTGCATTTCATTTCTACTCTTTTGAGCCTCCGAGTGTGATGGTGGGTTTTCGTCCCAAGGCGTTCACACTAAAACTCATTTCAGAGCATAAAGAGTTTGGTATAAATCTACCTTTGAAAGAGCATCTCGATATTGTACGGACGTGTGGTTCTGTATCCGGGCGAGACGAGGACAAGTTTCAGAAGACACGGTTGACGCCAGTGAAAGGGACGAAGATCGATTCTGTGCTGGTTATGGAATGTCCAGTAAGTTTGGAATGTCGTGTAGTACACGAGGTTCAGTTTGGGGGAAGCCACAGGTGGTTTGTTGGAGAGGTTCTAACCGCGCATATTGATGAGGCGTATTCTAAAGAGCATGTCCTCATGTATTGGTCACGGGAGTTTCGTAGTGTCGGTGAAGTTCTTCTAGATGTGAAAGGGTAAGTCTTTCCAAGCCATGGAAGTCGATGTTCGACGGATTGGTTGATAAATTGATGTCAGGCTTCTTCATGAAGGAGCGTATTTAATTGGGGTAGGATAATCCCAGCTTTATCTTTGAGATGCACATCGGCGATTGGTGTTAATGGTGTGGCTTCAACGTTAACTTCGAGAACATGTCCTCCGCGGCGTTTCACGATGAAGGGAAAAGAAGCTGAGGGTTGAATGAGAGCAGAGGTACCAATTACAATAATTGCATCAGCCTGTTCGAGCTGAGAAAAAACTTCACCCATTATTGTGGAGGGGAGGCTTTCACCGAACCACACCACATCTGGTCGTAGATTTGCTCCGCAATCAGGACAGGTCGGAATGCTGATTGCGGGTTCTGAAAGTCGTGTTCGGTAGGAACAAGCGGTGCATTTGACTTGCCAAATGTCTCCATGAACTTCCAAGATTTTTCCAGATCCTGCTTGCCGGTGTAAGCCATCAACATTTTGTGTAATCACAGCTTTGAGGATGCCCCGTTTTTCCCATTCAGCGAGGGTTAAGTGAGCAGGATTAGGTTGGCATTTGGAGATGAGATCTTGTCGCCAGGTGTACCACTCCCAGACGAGTTTGGGGTTTCGAGCAAATGCTTGGGGGGTTGCTAGGTCCATGGCGTTGTATTGACGCCAGAGCCCATCCTTTCCTCGGAAGGTGGGGATATTGGATTCTTTAGAGATTCCCGCACCGGTTAAGGCGATGAGATGATTTGCGTTTCTGATGAAGCTCGTAGCTGAAGGGAGTAAATCCATGGTTGAGAAAAGCCCCTTGCTGTTGATGGAGGTTTTTAGAAATCATGTAAAAGGACCGTATAAATAAATGGGAATTACCTTTCTCACATTTTGCCATTTGCAAATCAACCTGATATTTGTAAAATCATGGTTGGACCTTCACTGAAATTGGTAGGATAGAGTTTATCTTTTATACTGAATCACGTGCATATCCAGCCCAGGGTGTACATTGAATGAATGAGGAACGGGCTTCTTTTGTTGCACGAATGCTCGATATCATTTTCGGAGTGATATCAATTGGATTAGCTAGTACGGTGTTCTGGCTCCCGCAATCTTATATCACGTTGATGATTATCCTCTTAGGCCCCGCAGTTTTCTTCTTGGGGATTTCACGGATTATTTATGGATATCGTGAGAAACGCTTACTATCTAGGCTGCGTATCCTCAACTTCATCTGTGGCATTATCTTAATGATCATCTCCGTTCCAGTCATGATTTCTAATTACTTAGGAGGAATCTATTGGATTCTTTTCCTCGCCATCGGTTTGATGGTGCTCGGTCTTAACATTCTATTAACTGGACAACTTGCACCGGTACAAGCTTCCTGGTTCCGAATAATGGAAATAGTCGACGGTGCTGCTTTAATCGTCTTGGGAGTGGTTGTAGCGCTTTTTTCCCAGTTAGGTGCAATAACGCTCTTGTTCATTCTAGCCCTTGGAATAGCCTATGCTGGGATTTACCTCATTATCGTCGGAATTATAGGTCGCCAAATCTTTATAACGAACTGATTCCCCGAAGGGAGCATTGCAACCACAGGTGATAGACTATGTCTGAATCGTCCCGCTGGTCGTGGTCCTGGGGTCCACGCTTTGCCATTATTTTCTTACCAAATATCCTCTATTTTGTCATTCTCGGTATTGCATTAGTTTTAACCTGGTATCTTACCCCTCTCATTCCCTGGCAATTATTGCCCATTGTAATTTGGCCATACCCGTGGATATGGCGCTACTTTGAGCTCTTTAGCGGAATGATACTGCTGATTCTAGCCGTTATGTTCATTGTTTGGGGCGTTACGTCGATGGGAAGAAAACGGGCGCAAGGAGAGGAGATCAATCTAAGTCGCCGATCTTCGCAACTGGTGACAACGGGTGCCTATTCGTATTGTCGTCACCCCCAGACTCTGGGGTTCATTCTTGCTACTCCAGCGATTGCTTTGCTATTTGACTTTGTTCCACTTCTTATTGTTGCCATCGTTTTCACACCGCTACAGCTTGCGTTACTAGGGTACGAGGAAATAGAGTTGTTAAGGCGGTTTGGTGATTCGTATGGTAAATATCGTGAAGCGGTTCCCTTTCTCATTCCTCGAGGAAAACGTGTTGTGACCCCGTAGTGAACTAGTCTCCAGTAAAAATAGATGTTCTTACCCGATCAAAATTAACTATTTAGCAAGCTTAAGAATGGGGGACAAAATGGCTATTCAATACGCCAGCGGCGTATTGATACAAATAAGAACACTGCAAGTAGGACAAAAATTGTCAGAACTAGAATGGCGGGAGCAAGCCAGGGATTAAAGACGGTGGGGGGGACGAGAGTAACAGAAACGGAGATGATGTTACTCCAAGGTCCTGAATTACTGTCATTATCAAAGGCGCGAACTCGGAAGTAGTAGGTGCCGATTTGAAGATTGGTAACTGAAACACTTGTTTGATTGACCCTCCAAGTTATCATGGGTCGTTCGAAGAGAGACGTTGTGTCCATTTGAAGTTCATAATCTGCAATGTTTCCATCTGGATCAATGGCAATTGTCCACGGTACAACAAAGGACCCATAGGGATTGAGGTAAATAATGTCTAATATTGCTACAGGACCGGCTGAACCTTTTCCATCGAAACTGAACTTACATGCAAACCCATTAGTGAATTCTGTTAACCACTCCGAAGTGGTTCCAGAAAAGAAAAGACCCTCAAGGGATGCACTAAACCCAATGGGTTGGCACTTACCTGCTCCTCCCCAAGCTCTTTTCCACTCAAGAGCACCCGTGCTGTTGAACTTGTTAAGACTTGCCTGGGAACCAGAAATTGGGTGTTCCAGTTCACCTCCTACAAAAATACTGTCTGCTGTGACATGGATCCCTATCCCTTCTTCATTGATTCCCGTTTCATCAATTTGTTCCCAAAGCAGACTGCCAGTGCTGTTGTATTTTTGTAAAAAGAGTTCTTTGGGCCCTGATGCGCTAGAATTCTGTATTGATCCAGTGACGAAAATATTGTCATTGAAAACAGTCACCCCTCGGGCAATATCAGAATATTCTCCACCCCAGGTTGTATTCCACAGTTCGTCGCCACTAAATGAGTACTTTGTCAAATAGGCGCTAGAATTGGATCCGTCCCATTGATCTCCCGCATCACCCACAAGATAGACGCCGTCGGAACCGACTGCAACCCCAAATGCGCGATTAACTGAGGCATTCTGCCACCGTTCTGTCCAAACTTCGTTCCCCGCAAAGTTAAATTTGACCAGAAGAGCGTCAACATCTGTTTCTGTATTCCTTCGAATTCCGCCAGCGTAGATGCCATCAGCGCCAACGGTGACGCATGTAAACCATTCTTCTGGAAAGTTTCCATAAGAAGAATTCCATAGTTCATTACCATTGTAATCAAGGTTGACTAGCAAGCCATTCGTTCCATATGGACCTGTTGTCGTCATGCCGGCAAGGTAGATGCTCCCTGCTCCGGCGGTGAGAGCAAAGGCTGAATCGTTATAGGAATACGCCCAAGTCTGATTCCAAATGTACTCTCCTTCCGGTGTATATTTCACCAAAAGGATGTTATGTGCGCTACTCCCAGGAATTGAAGTTGATCCTGCAGCAAAAACTGCTTGAGTTGTAACAGCTATCGCGTTGAAACCATCATTTCGGGGTTGCATCCAAAGTGTGCCCCAAACATCTCCATTGCTCAAAACCTCAGCACTAATCAGAGTTGGGTTAGAAGGCAAATAGCACAAAGAACCGAACAGCCCTAACAATATCAGCGAGAAAACTAGTGTATTTATCCCGCGAGGTTTCATGGCCACCAAGACACCCAACCAATTACTCTGAATACCAGATACTTCAAGTATATGAGGCTTCGTTTCAGGGCAGGATTTGTGGTAAACTATTCATCCATTGCTTTTCGAATTTTCTTCGCTTGGTCTTCCAGCTCGTCTGTAGGAGGAGTTTGCCCATAATCTGGACCCGCCTCAATACGTATTCCATCCCCAACGAAGCGAGGAATCACATGAATATGAATGTGAGGAATTTCTTGAAAAGCCGCTTTTCCATCAGCCAGCCAGACATTAATTCCCTCACACTTGATTCCTGACCGTCTTAGAGCTGCAGCAATCCGTCCAGCTACCTGAAATTGTCGCCCAGCTAACATTGAATCTAATTCATTCAGACTAGCAACATGAGCTTTTGGAATCACGAGAGTATGGCCCGGGTTAATGGGACGAATATCCAGAAAAGCGAGGATTTCGTCGTCTTCGTAGACGATATGAGCGGGGAGTTTCTTAGCAACGATGCTGCAGAAGATACAATCAGTGGATTGATTACTCATACCATTACTGTCCTGTATTCTTTCATAAGTCGTACGTTTTACATTGAATTTGGTGAGTTAATCAGAACGAGCTTGGTTGAGGACTTCAAAGATTTGTTCTGAGTTGATAATTTTCTCGCTTTCAACTTTGAATTCCACAGGATGAACAAGTATTGCATCGGTTTGATCGCCACCTACTCCACCATGATTACCGATGAGCTCTTCGAAGGCTGCCACGGAGCCATCTTCATACACCGGACTCATGAGAATGAGTTCGCCACTACTGGGAAACTCGGCGAGGCGAAGTAATTGGTGTCTTCGAATTTCTTCATTTCCATAAGGTGTGAGAGGGTTCTGACCCTTGAGTTTGCCTGTTCTCAACTCTATTGCGCCCTCTTTGCTAAGAAGGATTGGTCCAAGTGTTTCATCCATGACAATGGCAAACCCTACACCCTCGTGTGCAACCAGTTTTGACATGAAACCAGGAAATTGAGTTTCAAGATTCTGTAATGTTTCACGTTTTTCTGTTGTTGTGAAATAAATCTGAGCAAGATTCCCTGAGGCGCATACGAGGACATCTTTTGCTTCGACGACCATATCTGGTGGGACCTCGTCTTTTTTACTAGCCTGCCGGTGGAAATATTTCAGTACTCCGTGTTCTTTTTTCGCTGCAGCTCGACCAGCATTCATATCATCGACGAGTCCAGCAACGTAACCTCGATGAGCATCAAGGGCTTCCATCTCGCCTACCGAGGCTTTGCCTTCGAGAAGCTCTGTGATGAGATCTTTGAGTGTGATGTCGTATCGTTGTTTGAAGGTCCAACCAGCAGACTGACCATGATCTGAAAGAATGAACAGATGGTAAGGTCGTGGTGCGTAGTGTTTAATAACGTGTAGAATTCGTCGTATTTGCTTATCTAGGCCATGGAGAGCTTTGAGGGCATCAGAAGTCAACGGGCCGGAATGATGTGCAATTTCATCGTAACCTAAGTAGGTCACATAAATTGCAGGTGATCCACGGAGAATGTCTTGAATTACCATTGATGTTGCGACATCACGCATGAAGATGTTAGTTGCAGCACGAACAATTGGATAGGCATGTGCGAAACGGTTCATTCGTGGTTTTCGCCGGGTGATTGTTTGTTTAATGATTTGTCCGATTTCAACAAGTATATCCCAGATTGTGTAGATTATGCTGCGATTCATGGCATAGGGATCGAGTAGGTAGTAATAGAGGTCCTGACTTCTACGTCGTCCAGCCTCTGCATCTTCTTGAGTGAGGGTTGACATTGTGAAGAATGAATACGAGGCATCACCACTGATGAGATTGCTTACACTAGAACCGCCGTTACGGAGAATACCTTGACCGGAAGAGGCTCGCTGGTCGATTTCTTGAGCGTTTTTGGGGTTGTTGGAGACCATCATACGTTTTTCTGGTTTGAGGTACCACCGAAAGGCGGGGATATCATTATTGTTTCCATGCATGATTCCAGCTTGACACGATGAAGTCATGGATGGAATTCCACAATCCCAGTTTGTGAGTACGTGGCTACCATTTTTTAGCAATCCTTGAAGTGTGGGCATGTATTCGCGTTTTAGCGCTTTTTGAATGGCGGTGTAACTAAGACCATCAATTTCCACTGCGACTAAAGCATGAGTATGGGGGATATCTATTGTTGCCATTTCTTCCTGAATTTTTTTGGCGACATAATCATTGAAGAAGGAGATATCATCATCAAGTCCTACTATATTCACGACAAGGGCATTGACAGCTGCTAGAATGAGTCCAGCGGTCAAAGCGGCAATTATATTGACCACATAGAATCCTGGAAGGATGCGGGGTAGTTGCCATAATATGATGCCATTGACGAGGAACATGAAAACGAATGAAATGATAAAGCCTAGCCACCAGCGGGCAATCAATGACACGAGTTTAGTGAACAGAGGGCGGACCAGCACGTTGATAACCGCAATGATGGCGACAGCGATGTAAACGACCCCGAGCATCGTAAGAAGATCACTTGAAACGAAACCAATTCCAGCATACAAGAAGGTGGTAACTAGTAGGCAGACTGCATCTAGGTTCCAAATGAGGATAAATCGCCCCATTCTAATATTGTATCGTGGTTGCTCATCCATTTGCCAAATCAGAAAAGCCCCAACAAAGAAGATGTTGATTGCCAGGATTCCAAAAAATAGGCTTAAAGCTAGGTCCATGAAGTTAAGAGGACCAATCGGCTGAAAGGGAAAAAGGACTCTGTACACATAGCTGACTATTCCTCCAGTGATAGCGAAAATAGACACAGCCACTCCCAGAGTAATAGCCCAGGGTTTCTTGTACGCCGTTCCTAAAGCAACTATCATTCCAACCAACGAAACGGTTGTAAGGACAGCACCCAACAGAGTAAAACCATTGACAATGAAGGGAACGGTGAGCCCTACATTCGTAATTTCATTGATAATCTCAACATAGAGTGTGGGATCATTCGCATGTGCGTAAGTTAGGATTTCATTAAAAAGCGATGAAAGGCCCGAGATGAATACTCCCAACATCGCAAACCCGAACATTAATACAAAGTCAATGCCAGCAAAAATCCGTACGATTCGAGGCGCCAATATAACTTCATGCACTTTTTTATCAGTCAGTTATCCCACCTCACGTCCAGTTTGCAGTGTAAATGTTAAGAGCGCGTTTCTTCCTTTTATTTCATTTTCCGTCCCAAGAAATGAGAGTTTCTTGTGAATCTGCGAAAGCTATTTGTGGAGAATGCTCTGACTTGCATCAGGTTTTGTATTTGGTGAGTCGAGTATGAAGGGTTGGACTGGCCAGCTTCTACGCGTGAATCTTTCGAATAAAGAAGTAACCACTGAAAAGTATCCGAAAGAATTTGCTCTGCAATTCGTGGGTGGTCGTGGATTTGCGGCAAAGATACTCTGGGACGAAGTGCCTAAAGGTACAAACCCCCTTTCACCAGGGAATAAGTTCATTGCTGCTGTAGGACCATTATCCGGTTTAGCAATGCCGAATGTTGGAAAAGTTGTTGTTGCAGCAAAAAGTCCCTTGACGGGTGGATATGGGGATGGAAATCTGGGCTCGCATTTTGGTTCTCAATTACGACGAGCGGGTTATGACGCTATAGTTGTCGAAGGTAAGGCTGAAATACCGTCCTATGTTCTGATTCAGGATTCTGAAGTAAGCGTACTGGATGCTGACAATCTTTGGGGGAAAGGTGCGTTTGAAGCAGAACAGAAACTCGAAGAGACCCATGGTAAGAATATTGGAACATTAATGATTGGTCAAGGAGGCGAACACCTCGTCAAATATGCGACCGTTCGATCTATGATGGGACGAGCAGGGGGACGCCCAGGTATGGGTGCTGTAATGGGTTCAAAGAACCTGAAAGCCTTGGTCGCGAAAGGCTCCTCCACACCTGAACTGGCTGATCCTGAAGCGTTTCGCCAACTTGGTCGAGACGGGTTCAAAGATATTCGTGAGAAGCCAGGCTATGATGAATGGATGACCCAAGGTACTATGCTCATTCACACATGGTGTCAAGAATACAGCGTTCTTCCCAGTTACAACTTTCGGGAGGGGCAATTCGAACACGCTGAAGCTCTTAGTGGCGACACCATGGAAAAAATGAAAGAAAAAACGCGAGGGTGTCCCTCCTGTACCATGCAATGTGGCCATTGCATCAAGGATTCTGAAGGACAATCCGCTGAGCTCGATTATGAGAACGTAGCACTCCTTGGATCTAACATTGGGATGCGGGATCTCCGAGAAGTCGCTACTTTGAATCGACTCGCAGATGAATATGGTCTTGATACTATTTCCTTAGGTAATACAATCGGCTTTGCCATGGAAGCATCAGAAAAAGGCATTCTTGATGAAAAGCTCGACTGGGGAGACTTCCATGCGACGCGGAAACTAATTACGGACATTGCATTCCGAGCAGACACGTTGGGAAACATGCTTGCTGATGGTACACAAATCATGGCAAAACAACTTGGTAAGAGTGCTCAGAATTTTGCTATGCAAATTAAAGGTCTGGAAATCTCCGGGTATGATTGTCATGCTGCTCCTGGAATGGCCCTTGCTTTCGGGGTCTGTTCTATCGGCGCTCATCATAAAGAAAGTTGGGTAATTACCCATGAGGTAGATGTGGGTCGGGAGACATATGATGAGAGGAAAGTCGATAAAATCATAGAATTGCAGCGGATTCGGGGTGGGCTGTTTGAGCAGTTGGTTGGGTGTCGCTTCCCTTGGATTGAAGTAGGATTTGACTTGGAGTGGTATCCGAAGTATTTTGCGGCAGCGACAGGTCTGAAATGGACATTAGATGACTTCTGGGCGCTCTCGGACCGTATTTATTCATTAGTTCGTTCTTATTGGGTTCGTGAATT
>JAEOSA010000015.1 GCA_016840595.1 Candidatus Hermodarchaeota archaeon
TTTGAAAATCTCAAGGGCAATTAGAGCATCAACAATTCTGAGATCGCTGTCCCATAGACGAGTCATTACAATATTGTCACGACGTTTCGCTTCGGGTAGGTCACCCTTCATAAAAACTTGTTTTAACTCCTGCATTACTTCTTGTTTCAATGCTGTTGACATGACCGGTTCTTCGATCCTGCTCTCAGCAGCTTTACGTTTTGCTTTCGTCTTTGATGTTCGGGACAAGATGTTCACTATCCATTAAGTGGTGATTCAAACATAGCATTTTAGCGTTACGCCTCCCTGTCTTTTACCGTTACACGCTTGCGTCTTTCACGTATATGATACTTGGTAAAGACGACAAGCTTAAATACGAGGTCAAGTACCTGCATGATAATCTTAACACTGTAAAGTTTAATTCGAGTTTCTGGAGGCGTAACGGAATGCCAGCTAACCCCAAGAAATCAGATGACCCCGATATCGAAATCCATCATAAAATTGATGCTCGAGGGCTATATTGTCCAATCCCTGTTTACAAGACTCGACAAGCTGTACTCGAAGCAAAACCCGATGAAGTAGTTGAAGTATTGGCTGATGATCCAGCTGCGGAAGAAGACATCTCACGGTGGGCTAAGCGCACTGGAAACACAGTTCTAGCCTTCGAGCAGTGTGATGATTATATCCGCTTTCTAATTCAAAAAACAAATGGGTGAAAATCATGCCAAAGAAAATATTATACATACTGACAAGCGGCTTAGATACGCCTGAAAGGCTGTATGCCCCTTTTGTACTCGCCACTACTGCTAAATCGATGGGTATTGACGCAGCCATTTATTTTATGATTAAAGGTGTAGAGGTCGTCAAAAAGGGAGAAGCTGAGAAGATCAAACTGGGCAACTTTCCTACTCTAAAAGAAGTAATTGATCAAGCAATCGAAGCCGGTGTTGAACTTATGGCGTGTGACCAAAGTACGCAAGTACTCGGTATTGAACGGGGTGGTTATGTCGATACTTGTGGTGTCGTGGGAGCAGCCACGTTAAATGACGTAGCACTTGAAGCGGATGCGATTTTAACCTTCTAAGAGGATATGATGAGACAGGGAGGGTGGAAGATGGCAAAACAAATTAACTTCAATCATAGTGCTGGAGTACCTGTAGATGAACGAGTACTCAAGGTCATGAACCCCTATTTCCGCGAGTATTATGGTAATCCATCTTCTGTTCATGCAGTCGGGCAGCAATCTGCTAAAGCAATTGCTAACGCACGTGTGCAAGTCGGTCAACTTATTGGAGCTGCGCCGAAGGACCGCATAATCTTTACCAGTGGAGCAACCGAAGCGAACAACCTTGGCCTACAAGGCTTTGCCTATCGCCACCGCCGAAAAGGCAACCACATCATCATTTCCAAAATGGAGCACCTCAGTATCATTAATACAGCCAAATTTTTGAGCAAACAAGGCTTCGAATACACTCAAGTTGGTGTGGACAAACACGGAATCGTTGACACGAAGGCTCTCAAAGAAGCCATCACTGATCAAACCATTCTCATTTCCATCCAACATGCGAACAACGAAGTCGGAACAATTCAACCCATTACTAACATCGCAAAAATCGCAGACAAGGCAGAAATCCCATTGCATGTAGACGCAGTGGCAAGTGCTGGCCTTATACCAGTGAATGTCTCAAAACATGGCATTTCACTACTCACTCTTTCCTCTAACGATTTATACGGACCTAAAGGAGTAGGAGCTCTCTATACGAAAAAAGGAGTTGCTCTTCAACCAATCCTTACTGGAGGAGGTCAAGAATATGGTATCCGTTCTGGTTCCGAAAATGTCCCGGGAATAGTAGGCATGGGAGCAGCTGCTGAACTCGCCAATGAACAACTTGCTGATAACGTGACACGTCTAACATGGCTCCGGGACCGATTAATCAAAGGCACATTAGAAAATGTCGATGAAGCTTTCTTGAATGGACATCCCACACAACGACTTCCAAACAACGCCAATATTAGGTTCAGTTATATTGAAGGAGAGGCGATAACGCTTCATCTCAGCTTTAACGGATTTTTAGTAGCCACCAGCTCTGCTTGCACATCCAAGACACTCGCACCTTCCCATTGTTTGTTGAGTATGGGCGTATCTGAAGCCGAAGCCCACGGAGCTCTTCAACTCACGTTAGGGCGTGAAAACACCCAAGCACATATAGACAAATTCATCGAAGTACTACCACCCATCATTGAAAAACTTCGAGCGATGTCACCACTATCAAAGGATGTCCCCTATGACCTCTTTGAAGATGAAGAACATGATCACCATCATTGAACACCAACAAAGGAGATAAAAAAGACATGTATAGCAAAACAGTAATTGACCACTTTACCAATCCCCGTAACATGGGCGAAATGGAAGATGCTGATGCAATCGGTAAAGTTGGGAATCCAACATGTGGAGATCTTATCTGGATATACATCAAAGTCAAAGATGATACTATCACAGATGTAAGTTTCAAAACCTTCGGATGCGCAGCGGCCATTGCCACCAGTTCTATGATAACAGAACTCACAAAAGGCAAGACACTCAAAGAAGCCTATCAGATTACCCGAACCGATGTCGCAGAAAACCTGGAAGGCCTACCTCCAATCAAAATGCATTGCTCAAACCTTTCAGCAGATGGGTTACACAAAGCAATTGAAGAATACTTGAAGAAGACTGGGCGCACCGTCGAGGATCTCAAATAGATAGTTGGTTCATTTTTTTTACACGCGTGTAAATATTCACAATTGCACGACACACTTAATACTGAACTTTCCAATCATTATGAGATTACTCGACTGCGAGTATCTTTAGAAATATCGAGGTTTCAAGCATGCGTGTTAATCGTAATTTAATAGTCCTTTTTGCACTCTGCACTTTACTGCTTCCCTTCTTATCAAGTACCTTTTCAGAGATTCAAACGACGCATCCAGTCACTGTAACAGCATTGCCTACTCCAACTGTTACACCACGAATTCTTTACTTTTCTCAGTTTGCAGATAATTCTCCTGGAGGCGAAGTCCAGAATGTGTGGAATGCGATAAATGACACCCATGGAACCGACTACCTTCGAACCAACCTCACATCCTATACAGATCTTGCAAGCGAACTTCCAAATTATCATATTCTCCTCGTTCCTGAACAAGAAGAGATCTATTCAGAGAATATCACCGATATCGTTACAGCTTGGCAAACACCACTTAACACCTTTCTGAGTCAAGGTGGAATTCTAATCGTCATGACTTATTGGAGTAATAACTTCGGAGCAATGGCTACCGGAAAGATACTCAATGACACAGGATTAATGGATCTCCAGGGTAACACACCTGTGACGGGATCACCGGTTACAATTATTGATGCCACAGATCTTCTTGCTGATGGCGTCGGAGGCTTTATCGCTCCAGATGGTAGTGCCGCATTCCTTTCGACAGAAACCGGATTTGTGTTCAATGCTAGCATTTACCCGCTTGTCTATCACAAACAAGTAGGTGTTGGGCACATAGTTCTTATAGGCATGGACTTCTTTACTCGCAACGCTGAAGCTGACAAAATCCTGGGTAATGCTATCCGATTATTCCAGCCTCCAACCGCGCCGGTTCTATCGGACCCCGGTGCAACGATTTCAGGATTTCAAATTCCACTCAATTGGACCGCTGCAACCGACACCGATGGCATCATAGACCACTATGAAGTGCAAACAAGCGCTGATGCGGGCTTTGCCATCATTGGTCAAAGTGACACTACAACAATGTTGAATTACAGTTTTATTTTCCTCTCAAATGATACCTACTATTTCCGTGTACGGGCCATTGACAATAATACTCTTGCAGGTCCCTGGAGTAACGTTGTAAGCACCTATATCGAATTGCCACCCATCACTTTTCCACCCGGGATTCCCGGGTTCCCAATTGAAGCCATAGCTCTCGGATTAGTCCTTTCTTTGGGAGCAATATTTGTTATGCGTCGGCGTAAACAACAAAAGGTATCTTCCTAGCAGGATACCTTCCCCCTTACTTTTTGGGTTGGTTTTCATCTTTTTGGTAAGAAGAATCGAATTGAGAATATGCGGAATTGCCATGAGAATTTATTTCTCAAACCGGTTTCTTAGTGAGCTGCTTTCACTTCGAAGCCAGTTTTGCCTATCGTACAATTAGCTTGAATCTGTTGTAAGCCGTTCAATGATAGATTTGAAAATGTCTGATGAGAGTGCACCTTTGATGAGATAGTCTTTGGCTCCCATCTCCAGAACTTCTTGCACGGTTTCATCATCGTCGATTGCAGTCAATGCGACGATGGCAACATCAGGGTAATCCGCGGTAATTTTACTGATGAGTTCTGTACCACTGATTTTGGGGAGAACTAAATCCACAAAGAAGATGTCTGGTGGATTTGCTTTGATTTTTGCAAGGGCCTCTTCACCATCTGCCGCAGTCTCGATATTATATTCTTTAAGCAAGACTTGGGCAGCGCGGAGAAAGGTTTCTGAGTCATCTGCTAAGAGGATTCGAATATTATCCGATTTCTTGGAAGCCAATTTTGGGTTTACCCTCCACAAGGTGTGTGTAGATACAGTATTGGGGAGTTGAGGGGTTAATGCCATGGAAGATGGTTACACCTTCCTTGACGGCAATTTTAACGTGAACATCTGCAAGATCAGCCAGATACTGGTTGATGTCAGGTGTACTACTATAACCGATTGTTACGGCGAGATTACTTTCAGTAGCTGTATCATTGGCGATGCGTGTAGCCCATCGGGGGAGTTCTTGGGGGCCAAGCCAAGAGTGTAGCCATCCGAAGCCAACAACGCTGAGTAGATTCTTACATCCTTGGTTGCGGAGTTCTTCAAGGACCATGCTCCACGCGTTTTCTAAATCAGAGCTTTCTCTAAATGCTACGGTTTTGTAATACGGTTCACCCAGTTCAGCTGCAGCACTAGTTACGCCGAGACTAGAAGCTGCACTGGTGAATAAACGAAGATGTGTGTTAAGTTGGTCCACAAAGCCATATCGTAAAGCGGCAGCTTTGAGTCGTCGGAAGCTGAGTTTATTAGGTGGAACGATGATCACACCACTTTCTTGGCGAATGAAATTCGCTACCATATTCAAAGCGATTGTGTTGATGACTTCATTAGCTACGCCTTCCGATACGTCCATGAAGAAAGTGCTACCCCGGCGAAATCCACCAAATATTGAATCAAGTTCTTTGATTCCTGAAGAAAATCTACCCGCAGTATGAGGAATTACTTCGAAATCAGAGACCCGGAAGGCTTGCTCGGCATCATAAGAATGTAGTGCACAAAATCTGTTGCCTCGTAGTGAAAATCCTCGCATTCCACGTTCGATGGATGTTCCACGAAGTTTAATCAATCGCAGACTTCGCCACATGCGTCCTTCCGTCTGCGTTTTTGTCACGCACACAATTCCATCAACTATATGATCTAATGGTGATTCTTCGATTCCTTCTACAACCAAAATGATCTTTGCACTCAAAACTCGGCCAAGATTTGATAGTGCAGCCGTAAGACGTTGTGGGTCCGCCTGGGCTGCTTCAATTATCGCATCAAAGGAATCTATGAGACACACAGGTGATGTGAGATTACGAAGCAAATCATTGACTGCACTAATGAAGGTTAACTCATCAGAATAAATGATTCGAGATTCGGAAACATTACCCGATTCCAAAGAAGCTTCAGGAACTCCCATCAATGAGGGAGTTGCATCAATGATTCGACTTTCAGGGAGAAGTTCAAAAGCCCAAGGAAATTGAGTTCGCAAATTCGCACTTGCCACACGAGTAGAGAGATAGACAAAATTCTCAACATCAAACCGGTCAGGAAGTAGCTGAGCCAGCTGATCTAGCAATGAAAGCACAAATGTTGTTTTTCCAGTTCCTGACTTGCCTTTAACAAGGACTGTTTGACCTTGTTCTTGTTTCAGGAATTCGATGATTTCGTTTGGCAAGCTCACGTGCTCTTACACCTTTTTCTCAATCATTACGTAGACTTTGTCGTGTGTTGAAGGAGGAGTTCGGAAATCGTCTGAAAGAGAGCTTTGACGTTTGCACCTGTTTTCGCAGAAGTTTCCATATACCCTAACATGTTAAGTTTTTTCGCGACTTTCTCAGCCTGTTCTTTTGTGACAACCCTATCTTCTTTCAAATCTACTTTGTTACCGACCAAGTACAGGAGAACTTCAGGAGCACCTTTACGGACATCATCGACCCATTCGTTAACGCATTTGAGTGAATCTTTTCGGGTAACATCATATACGACGATAGCGAAATCAGTTCCAAAGAGATATTGGACTCGTACTCGGCGAAATGAAGTTTGGCCTGCAAGATCCCAGACCTGTAAGGAAATATCCGAATTCTTCGCTTTGGTCTTAAACGTTGAGATCGCTGCTCCTAACGTCGCTTTGTATCCTTCATCAAAAGAATCAGTCATGTAACGTTTAATTATCGAAGTCTTTCCGACGGCATAATCCCCAATGACGGAGACTTTGAATCTGAATTGGCTGCCTTTCGCTTCCATTTTTCTAAACACCAAACCCTTGTATTGGTAACCCTCACGTCAAATTATATCTATTTGAATTTAAGCCCGTCGGTTTCATTTCATATTTTTTTTGCGCCATTGCTAATCTATTGTATCGGTGGAAGGTCAGATACTTGGACTCCTTTTTCGTTAATTATGAGGAGAAGTGGATTCATTTGGTGGCTGGTTCCTCTCATCTTAGCGATTTCAATAGTGCGAATGCGAACCGTACCCTGTCGAGTTAATTTTAGACTGATAACGCCATCCATCAAGAACCCCTCCACATCAAATCGTCCAATGCTCTCCTCAGTGGGACTTTCAACTGCCACCAAACAGGTTGCGTTGCTCATCCGAAGAGAGCGAACCATGTTCAACAGATCGTGACGAATCCGAAAGAGTTCCTTGTGTTGAAGGGTCAAAGTTGAAATGGAGTCGATAGCCACTCGCTTTGCCTTGACTCGCCGAATCTCCCGATGAATCAATGACAAAAGGGATTCCATCGTGAATTCTTCACGACCTAGAACTGGGTGTTCCGGTTTTAGGACTACACGCTCGTTTTGGATCATTGGTGAAGCATCGACCAATGCTAACAATCCTTTGTCCATGAGTTCTTGCAGGTTCCAGCCGAATTGTTTCATGTTCCGAATTGTCGATGCGAGTGATTCTTCCATAGAAACAAGAACACCAGGTTCTTTATGCTCAGCGGCACCTTTGATGAGGAACTGGTTCATCAGGATTGATTTCCCAGTTCCAGGACCTCCACTGATGAGAATTACTGCACCTTCTGGAAATCCACCGTGCAGTGCTTCATCTAGCCCTGGGATACCTGATTTTGTCTTTACAGCCACACTAATCCCCCGATTAGATGGTCTCCTAACTGTATTGACCTCAAATCCGTGGCTTAAGAGGTTTCCGTCTCTTCGCAAACAGTTGCTCAACATCTACAGAGTTCCCAAAATGTTCTGCTTAAAATTTCAGGTTTTGTGCTGGGTCGAAAAACTCCTTTTTCTGGGGGAGATATCCTTATTAGCAGGTCTTCTGCTTGAAAGCCTTGTCCGCGTTTGAGGGATTAGTGGATGAGAAAGAAATACATCCTCCTAGCAGTGCTTTTAATCTGTACTGTGACGCCCTACTTGGCCACCCTCTGGAACTATAATACTATTATAGTGACTTCGAATAAAACTCTGCAAGGGAATTTAGAATTTTCAGCACCGATTGTGAATAATCCTCTCCTTGAGTGGGATTACTGGGTATACGCGCAGTATACCGACTTTCGGACTGGACCACCGTGGGATGATGATATCCTAATCACCATTGAAGTGCGAAATAGCACTGGTCAGATTGTGACAAGCTTAGAATTAGACCTTAATGTCGTGTCTCAAAACTTCCTTTTGGGTACATTCCGGCAGTTCGGTAGTCTTATCCTTCCAGTACCCGCACCAGGCGTCTATGTCATTAACATGACGACTGATTTCGACCAACCTGTCCAGGTTGCCGTCGTGCACAGGTGGCAGCCCCTGATGGACATTTTGTTTATTATCGCCATCATTGGAGGGCTTACGTTCGTCGCTGGTATTTGGAGTATTTTTATTAGTAGACGCAGAAAAACTTAGCAAAAGCTCTTGCATTAAATGTCGGGATTGTATCGGGTCCCAAAAAGCCGTTGATGGTAGTAATAGAGCAATGACCCAGAGCCAATTAGAAGTATCATAACAGTGACTAATACAAGTATGGGCTGCTGTTCAGGTTCAATTGGGAAATAATTGAGAATGATGTAAAGTACAAAAAGCCATACAAGAATTGTGATATATGTGCATGGAACCCAAGCAGGCACACGTTTCCAAGACATCGAATTCCCTCCAATAGTAAATCTTTATCTACTTCCTCATTTTTCCTTTTTTGCTTCTTTTCGGTTTTGCTAAAGCCCTTAAATAGCATCTCCAAGTTTACAAAACCTTTTTTCGTATACAGGAAAACTAGATTATTAACTCGGCTCTAGCTTAGAATGAGGTTCGCTAGCTTGCATAAAGACCGAGGGGGTTACTGTGCTTCTCGATTCAATTATCCAAGGGGGACTTCCAAAAGGAACGAGTATTGCATTAGTAGGTCCGCCAGGATCAGGAAAAACCTGTTTTTGTCTCCAGCTTGCCCATGAAGCCGTGAATAACGGAACGGATGCACTGTTCTTATCCACGGAAAATACACCCTCGACTATTATCACGCAAGCAAGGAGCTTTGGTATTCCCCTCGCAGCGAAGGCTGAGAAGAATAAAATTCAATTCATCGATGCTTATAGTTGGCGAATTGGAATGCGAAAAGATCCGTTCGCTGCGGGACGTGTAAGTAATCCTGGAAACCTAAATGAGGTTAACTTGATTGTCACTGATCACGCCAAACTCATCAAATCTGGATCCGTGATTATTCTTGATTCGGTGTCGGGATTAAGCCTCTCTGCTCCCGACGAACAACGGATTAGGACGTTTGTTCATAGCTTGGCTCAACGGATTTCCACCCTTGAAAAAATCCTCATTCTCGTTATCGAAGATCACGCTCATGACAATAAACTGATCACCAACCTACGTTCACTCGTTCAAGGCTCAATTCATACGAAAGTCGAGGAAAGGTCCGATGGGTCGTTACATTGGAACTTGCGAATGTATAGTCTAATCGGTTCACAGCACACAACACAGTGGTATGAAATTCTCCTAGGAAAACAGGGTCTAGTGCTATCAGGAGGTGCGAGCAATAAGTGAATTAATCACTGTGAACTTTGCACCTAAGGGCACATTGGAAATCCCCAGAGGTTCACAACTTCTCATTCTTGGGCCCCCTGGTGTTGTAAAAACAGCTCTTGCCCTTCGATATCTAGCGGACCGAATGCAAAATGATGAACCAGCCCTCTTTGCGACAACCCTCTGGTCACCCATGCAAGTTCGAAACACAATAAGACAGTTTGGAGAAAAGAAACTCAAATCCAGTCTAAATATTGTGGATGGTGTTTCCTGCGTAACAGCTCAACCCTCTAAAGAGACCTATGCTTTCCAAAACCTCTATGACCTCAACACCATTAACCTCGTACTTCAACAAGCCATAGCAGAAATGAAAAACGGGCACCTATGTCTTGACAATTTGACAACATTGATGACATATTCCACACCACTTTCAGTAATCAAATTTTTACAGATCCTTTGTGCACGTGTAAAGGACAGCGGAGTAACAGGTTTGTACCTACTCGAAACTGGAGTGCATACTGAAGGGGTGGTCAATACTCTGCGTTTCTCGGTGGACGGTGTAATCGAAGTACAAGATGAAGAAGAAAAGAATCAGCTTGTTCATAAAATCCGATTAGCTCATCTCCGTGGAATTCAGGTTGACACCCGGTGGCTTATATACAACGGGTTGAAACCACTAAAACGTATCACGAAGTGACTCGAACAGATTTCGCGTTAATGCTCATTTTTCATTTATGATGTGAAATAATTTGTATTGCTTGTGAATAACACAGAAGTTTGTACATCGGAACCAGTAACGTTGTTTTCGACCTGTGGTTCCTCTTTTGGTTTAGGTGGGAATATGTAATAGATCATGTCTTCAAAGGTTTCGATGAAACCAGGTACAACTAATATTGCAACAATGCAAAGTACAAACACTCCAACAACGCCCAACACAAAACTCATTGGGTAATGGGCAATCTCCCATGGAAGGATACCCCAATACACTAGCCAGATTTCATATACCACGCGAAGAAAATTCGCTACAAACAGCATGATAGTGACAATAATTACCGCTATGATTTTTCTCGGCCAAGT
This sequence comes from Candidatus Hermodarchaeota archaeon, assembly GCA_016840595.1. The sequence goes on from JAEOSA010000015.1 coordinate 10,355, forward strand.
TCCCCGTGGAAGAGGGAGAATCAAACCCATAAACACAGCAATCACTTGAATGCCTGTACATTCACGCACAATTTGGAACTGTTCGAATCCCGAAACGACAACAAATACTACTCCTTGTAGCCAATCAACAAAAATTACTGAAGGGACTCCAATCAAACTGAGGAGAACCGCTGAAACGTAGGCAGTGGGGATAGCCAAAATGAACGGTTGTGGTAGGAAGTATACCAAGACCGTTATAATAATAGCAATAGATAGATACAGGACTAAAGCTCGCGGAGTCGGTCTTTCCATGTCTTCTGATGTAGTTTCTATCTCTTCTTCTGGGTCATCCCGATTTGTCATCGCCTTATCCGTTGTTATCGGATTCACCGTCCTCGTTGTAGGTGGCGTTGCATTCCTTCTCGGGTTGAATTTCCTGGGCGAAGCGTTAGTGCTAGCCGGCGTATTTGTCTTTGCAATTTCATTGATTTGCTGGCTCGCTGCACGACGCAACAGGAACCGATAAGCAAGCAGATGAATCTCCACTTATTAGGATTATCTTCACACAATGCTGGCCAAATACTTTCTACGTGAATCAAAATCCCTCGGCGCTATTCCCACACTGGGATTAGAAACACAAATTTTGCACCCTTAGAATAGTCACCTTCAACTCGATCTTCTACCCAAATTTTCCCACCATAACGAGTGACGATTTGCTGCACGAGTGTAAGTCCTATTCCCGATCCTTGCACCTGCTCTCCAACGCGACGAGTATAACGGGCAAAAATGAGCTCCTTCAAATCATCAGGGATGCCTGGGCCATTATCGATTATTTCAACCCTCAGAAAACGTTTATTGAAATCAGGGCTAACTTTGGCTTCAATATCTACTTTTTCTTGTCGATTGAATTTCACGGCATTGTGCAAAAGGTTGTAAAACAAATCAGTGAGTAAATCATCCGCAAGGACCTTGAAAGTTCCAGGATGAATATTTGTATTCACACGAATCGCCTTGTCTGGAAACTCTAGCCTGACGGATTGAAGAGCAACTTGAAAATCGGGTTCAATATCATGAACATCAAACATTGGTTTAGTTGCATCTAGGCGAGAAAATTTTTTCACTCGACCAATGAGGGCTGCGCTTCGTTCTACCTGTTCGAGTGCTACTTCAGTTTGTTTACGAACTGACTCAGAAATCGATTCATCCAAATGAAGTAACTCTAAGGCTGTAAGGATAGCTTGGTTGATGTTATTGAGATCATGAGCCATGAGATCTGTGAAGAATTCAGCGCGAGATTTCGCTTCAGATAATTCCTGTTCCTCTTCCTTCCGCTTTGTGATATCACGAGCTATCGCTATTAAGCCAGTAGGACGACCTTTCTCGTCATTAAGCACAGACGCACTAATTCCTGCTGGGAAGGTGCTTCCATCTTTTCTCATCAATGGCAACTCTCGAGTTCCAGTGAGGCCGCTTTCTATAGCTCTCTGTAATTCGTCAATTGCCTGTTGTCGAGCTTCAGGAGGTACAAAATCATAAGCTATCTTTTCGCGAAGTTCATCTTCGGACTCATAAGCCAGCATTTTCAAAGCTTGTTCATTAGCTAAAAGGATTTTACCCTCAATATCTGTAAGGATGATAGCATCAGGTGATGTGTCTACTAGAGCTCGATAACGGGCTTCAGACTGTCTTAGAATCTGATCAGCTAGTATTCGCTGAGTGATGTCTCGACATACTCCTCTGAATCCCACTACTTGTCCTTCTTCTTTTATAATTGGTCGAGCACTGGCTTCCAAAATTACTGCATTCCCGTCACGATGGATGTAATTATTGACCAATCCTTTAAACGGACGTCGTTTCTCTATATTTTCTAAAAAGAATTCCTTCGTTTCAATCAATTCATCAGGGTCCAAGTAATCCCAAATGATACGCCCCATTATTTGTCCAGCAGTGTATCCAAGAATTTCTTCGACTGAATTGTTTGAATAGATAAATTGTCCTTGCTGGTCCACTTCCCAAACCCAGTCCGCAGTGTCTTCCACCAAGGTTCGGAATTTTTCTTCTGAAGCTTTCATGGCCAGTTCAGCGATTTTTTGCTCAGTAATATCTTCTCCCGAACTCAAGATACCAGTAATATTTCCTTCATCATTATGAAGAACGGTAGTATGCCAGGAAATGATTCTTTCCTTTCCTTCTTTTGTTAGCACTGGATTTTCTACGTATTCGCTAAGTTGTCGTTTACCTGTCATGGCCTCTTCAAAGAATTCTTTCATATCATCGCGTAACCGCTCGGGAATACACACATCGAAGTAATTCTGTCCAATCAACTCGTCTTCAGAGTAACCGAAGATTTCACATCCTTTCCGATTCACAAGGAAGATTCGCTGCTGTGAGTCAATCCCGATAAAGGCTGCACCCGCAACATCCAAGTATTGCTGTGCTCGGTCTCTCTCTCGACGGAGGGCAACTTCTGCCACTTTTCTTTCAGTAATATCTTCCCCGGCGGTTAAAGCGCCAATGACGTTCCTGTCATCATCATGTAGCTTTGTTGTATGCCAGGCGACGAGCCGTTCTGCTCCATCCTTTGTGATGATGGGGTTTTCTGTGAATCCTTTTGGTTCAGTCTCACCCGCAATGTTAGAACGGAAGGTGTCCTTCAGTTTTTGACGGAGTCTTTCGGGAATACACGTATCGAAGTAGTTTTTACCCATGAGTTCTTTTTCTGAGTAACCAAGAATCTCACAAGCTTTTCGATTTACCAAGGTGATGATACCATCTGTGTCTACGGCAATGAAGAGGACCCCTGCCATGTCAAGATATTGCTGGGCACGGTCTCGTTCTTTTCGGATGGCATCTTGTGCGATTTTCCGGTCATAAATGTCAACAATTGTCACCTGAGAGGCTAGCTTACCCTGATATTCGATCACTGAAATGGACATTTCAAACCAGCGAATACTGCCATCTTTACGAATTCCTTTTAATTCAACGCTAGAAGGACCTGGTTTACCATCAACGCTGTCACGTAACATCTCCCAAGGAATCGTTCGATAATCTGCATGAATGATTTCAAAGATTTGCCATGGCTGGAATGCCAACAACTCTTCTTCAGAATACCCACTAATTTCTAGAAACGCGGGATTGGTGAACTTTACGAGGCCGTCTTGTATAATGAATAACCCCATCATGGAATGATCCACAAGACGACGATACGCTTCCTCGACATTTTTCCGTTCAGTCACATCCAAGATTGCATACTGTATTGCCTGTTCACCAAGGAGCTCAAAATTTGTACCAAGAGCTTCAAGCCAGCGAGTTGTTTCATCTTTCCTGACAATGCGAAACTCAAACGGAGATTGATCATGTTCCCCTGCAAGTCGCGCTTGATACCGTTCTTGGAGCGCTTTTCGATCATCGATATAAACCATCTCGATGAAATCACTGAATTTCAATTCAAGCAATTCTTCCAACGGCAAACCAATAATATCTGCGTACGCCTGATTCGCGAAAACAACCCCATCCTCCTTGATAATGGCTAATCCTTGAAGTGATTGTTCCACGGCTGACTGATACGCCGTTTTAGTTTCCTTAACTTCTGTAATATCACGGATAAGAGATTGAAGGTGATGGGGTTCACCATTCTCCATGATTATCGAAGTAGTAACATGGTAGAAAAATGTGGATCCATCTTTTCGAATACCCTTCCCTTCAATACCCAACGGATCCGTTTGCCCTGATTCAATGCTAGACTGCCAGAGAGTTGTAACGCTATCTCGAATATCTGGATGGAGGAGTATGGTAAATTGTTGACCAAGGAGTTCTGCTGGTGTGTATCCAAACATCTTTGCACCTTGGTTGTTGCACATTGAGATATTTCCTTGCATGTCTGTGATGAAGAAGCCATCTGAGAGGTTATCATATAAACTCCTATACCGCTCCTCGCTTTCCTGCAAAGCACGTTCAGTTTCTTTGCGTTCAGTGATGTCCTGTTGGATTGAAATCGAATACAGGAGCTTATTATCCAAATCTCTCACACCACTTGCATTGAGCAAGATGGTCCGACGTTCTCCAGTCTTTGATTGGATTACAAGTTCTTCATCAATGATGGTTCCATTCTCTTTCCATTCTTGAAATAGCTGTTTGACCCTTTCTTCGCATTCCGGCGAATACACCGTACGAATGTGCTTCCCAATTAATTCGACGCGCTTATACCCCAAGACTTTCAATGCCGATTTATTGATGTCTAAGATAATGCCCTGAGGTGACACCATGTAGCAATACAAAGGAGCGTTCTCGAAAAATAGCCGAAACCGACTTTCCTCCTCTTGTTCATCATACTCCTGTGAATCTTGCTCATGCGAGGACATGTTCCAGCACCATGACAGTACAACCAATTAGCACCTTGTTATCCAAGGATTGTTTGCCAAACTGATTAGGTCTTTCATCTTCCCCGAAGTAAATTGCCTTAAAAATCATGTGCCTGACGACACTACATATCTATTTCGCAAATCCATAAATATCTTACAACAAGTTGAGATTAATTAATCAACCTTGAAAAGGTGTTGGGGGTTACTCTCCACGAAGGGGGGACTCATCGAGTTGGCTCTGACGTTAGGAATGTTTTGATTGTAATTGATTATATTAATTATAGGATAGGGTCGATGTCGGCAACAATAGAGTTGGCTGGGAAGCTTATCCATTTCGTCGCTTTTACCGTCTGCCCGTAAACTACCCACATAGCGTACCTTGACAGAGACCTTCAGACAGTAATCACATATCCTTTGACCTGCGCTACATGTTTGATGTTAAGTCGTCTAAAAACCTATGAAATCTCTAATACGGATTAATGAGCCCCCCACAATATTGAAACCAATCTCTCTACTTTTCTTTTCTTGATTCTATTTCTGCCCATGCACAGCCCATCTTTAGGGCGGTCATCAAAACCTCAAATTTTGCAACGTTTGGTGTGGGACAGGTGGAAGGTTCGATACCAGTTAATGTTGGTTTTCCATGTTCACCCATTTCAACTTTCGGCTTATAACAGAATTCGTTGATTGTATCGGGCATACTTTCGTACTGTTTTGCCAAGTCCTCACAAGCATTGATGTACTGCTGACTATTCCCAGGCAAGCTTCCCACGAGTCGGTGAATTTCTCGAACTGGTTTGAGTTCCATATAAATTCTTTTTACAAAGCCTTGGATTATATCCTCTAAAGGCAAATAAACCACCTCCAATTATTTGAGAGTGAATGAATGAACTCAATGTTACCCTAAACGCACTTCTCAGTTCATTAGGTTGGTTCAACCAATCCAACTCCCACACAGATTAAGTGTCTCTATAGGAAAAATATTGTGGTTTAAGAACATGGAAAAAATCATGAGAAAAGCTTGATTTCTCGTAACTTAGAAAGGGGAGGTTCCTATCACCATTTCCAACTTGATTCCCATTGAAAAAACCTGATACCCCTTCATTCATTCATTGCATCAAGAATAAATGCTGTAAAAACAGGCTACACATGGAACACCATCTCGGAGTTTCAAATTTACGTTTTGTAACAGTCCTATTGGCTGTCATAAGGTGCTATCCATTTGGTAACAACGCTCCGAGTATTTGCTACCATTTAGAGTACTGTTATGATGATTCATATAGGTGGGAAAATCGTCAAAATAGATTTTGTAGGCTGAGCCTATGGTAGAAAAGTCATAATGATCGGTAATGAAGGCTAATCACAGCTACTGGACAAGTGAATTACTCCACTGAACTTAATTTTTGAGATGCTTGGAGAACTACCTATTAGACTAAACATCAGCAAGTGCGTATTCCAAGATTTCTCGGAACCAAGGTTTCTCTTGAACCGCTTTGCGGAAAAAATCCTTCACACGGTCGATGCTGGCAATGTATGTAGTTTGACTGCCCCAATTGAGCTTACCATCATCAACACTCGATAGTACCCAAACCGAATAGATTTCTCTCCTTCATAATCGATGAGGTCAACCACACCAACATACTCTCTACCACCAACAAAACCAACTCCCTTACCAAAAGCTACTCTGTCCTCGATAATTCCTTTTATCTTGCCTTCGGTTCCAGGATAAGTTAACGTTGATACCCTACCTATGGCCTCCAACGCCTTCTTCTCATAATCAACCATCTGACAACCTCGATTTTATTAAGTGGGTCACCCTGAACCCATGGTGGAGAAACCCGCCTAAGCGCCGCCTTCGCTATTTCTCTCGTTTTTCTTCTTCCACCAGGGGTATCGATCAGCACAGTATCTTACTACCAGGAGAGTGGAAAAATATAGAATGAGAACTGAAAACGGATGGATGTACAAGCTCCATAATAAGGCACCCAAACAATTGGCTGTAACGAATAGTGCGATCACAATGTAATCTGCTTTTTTCATCTTTAACACGTTAAAACTATCGCGATTTCCTTTTCTATTCTTTGTTTCAAGTATGATGTTTCTTCTGAATATTTTGTATCCTGTGTGACGGTAAATTTTAAATAGCGCCTTCCAGCACCGAAACCCGTTCCCGCTCATCACAACGGGAACTACCGTTTCTGAGGGGAAACAGAACTACATCCCCTGAAACAATACGCTTGTGAATACATTCACCGGTGACAAGCATTGAGCAAGATTGAGATTACATCAACCGAATCACGGGTCTTCCCACCCCCAAAAAACTTTAGCAAACAAGCCCACATCAAAAACATGGAAGAGCTGGGCAAACTCTATCAAGAATCCATCCAGGATCCCCCGGCTTTTTGGGCAAAACAAGCTGAACAACTTGACTGGTTTGAAAAATGGTCAGGTCCCGTACACACTTGGGACCCTGCAGATGCCCGACACACTTGGTTCAAAGGCGGTAAACTCAACGCCACCTACAACTGCCTTGACCGTCATGCTAAGGGCGCGAATAAAGATAAAATCGCGATTATCTGGGAAGGTGACGATCCCAATCAAAATAAGACTTTCACCTTCCATCAACTCCATGAAGAAGTCAGTAAATTCTCTAACGTCCTCAGGAAACTCGGTTACAAAAAAGGTGACCGATTAGCTATCTACATGCCGATGATCCCTGAACTGGCTATTGCTATGCTTGCATGTGCTCGTCTAGGCATTGTTCATAGCATCGTTTTTGGTGGATTCAGTGCTGACAGTCTCAAAGACCGAATTCTTGATGGGGACGCCACCGGGCTCATCACTAGCGATGGCAGCTATCGAGGTGGCAAAACCATCCCCTTGAAAACCAACGCGGATGCAGCCCTCAAAAGTTGCCCCGAAGTCAAATACAGCATCATCGTCAAACGTACTGGCATCGATGTTGAGATGAAAAAGAACCGGGATCTCTGGTGGCACGAACTCATGGAAGCACCTGACGTTCAAGGCGAATGCCCACCGGAACATATGGACGCTGAAGATCCCCTTTTCATCCTCTACACTTCTGGGTCAACAGGTAAACCCAAGGGTGTCTTACACACCACCGGGGGTTACCTCACATACACCATGACCACCTTCAAGTACATCTTTGACTATCACCCCGAAGACATCTACTGGTGCACCGCTGACATCGGCTGGATCACTGGTCACAGTTACATAATCTACGGTCCACTCGCTGCAGGCGCCACCAGCGTGATGTTCGAAGGGGTCCCAACCTATCCTGAACCC
>JAEOSA010000144.1 GCA_016840595.1 Candidatus Hermodarchaeota archaeon
ATTCCTGATGTTTTAATGCCAAGAATTCATCAATGTCACCTAATCGGAGTAAATCTTCGCGATCTCGCTTCGCACCTTCGAGGGATCGACCGTGTAAACATGGAGCAAGCAATTCAATGGTTTTGTCTTCACTCAGTTTTTCTTCAAGGCGTTGCATCACAACCTTGGTGAACACAGGTTTTGTTTCCGGATCTATACCTAACGGTGGAATCTCAATCCCAGCAAAAATGTCATCTCGCACCTTCTCCCCGTGTTGTTCTCCGATTCGTTGGTACAAGTTGTCCATGGCATTGTAAGCTTCTGCGATGTCAATAATTTCAATGACGTAATCATAGTTTTTGGTAAAGTTCGCGTATTGGATTAAAGCGCGTAAGAATTCCAATACCGTATCGGAATCGGCTTCTACAAGAGATTGGGTGTATTCAAGGATTTTGCCTGGAGGGAGGGTATCAATCTTATTGCTTTTCAAGAACTTCTTCAATTCTTGGAGACGTCTGACGAATATTTTGGCTTGTTCTTCATCAACATTTTTTTCCGTCAAATATTCACGAAATGCAATTTCACCCAACATATTTCACCAATTTTTTATCTGAACCCCAACGATATTTGTTCCCTGCCGCTGTCTTCAGATACCAGAAATAGCCCTGATTCTTCCTAACAACGTTTTACTGCGGTGACCAACAGGTATCCATTGATCACCTGTTTGCTGTGTCTTTCTTCTGGTATTGTTTGGGAATTTCTATTGCAAACTTGCAGTGTAATGCTCCGGTTAATGCAGTTTCAATAGGCTGCACTTTAACTGGTTGATCGAAGACAACGTCCCAGTATTTTTTGGTAAAGCCCGCACTGCAGTGGCAGAAATTCGGGGAGATTTCATCCTCAGTTCCGTTTTTTATGGCTCCGCGTACCCAGGGGCAATAGCAGACATAATATCGTTTCATGTGAGGGTCCTTGGTGTCCAGCATTGCTTTGATGTGGTACGGAATTTTTGTGCTGATGATTTTGTCACCCTGACGTATCCCGGGCGAGATGGTTGGTGTATTTTCCACATACGCTACAACGTCTTCATCGACGTGCTGAGCGTATTCCAAGGTGCCATTCTTCATATGTTGGCGAAAGCGGTCGACGACTGCCTGATGTCTAAACTCCAGAAAGGCATCAATATCTTTGAGCTTGAGAAAATCCTCACGTGCATTCGGTTCATCACTACGCCCATGCAAACAGGGAGCAAGTAACTCAATCGTTTTGTCTTCTCCGATTGTTTCTTCCAAGCGCTTCATGACAATTTTGGTGACCTCACACTTGGTTTCAGGATCCACGCCCAACGGTGGTAATTGAATGTCTGTAAAGATTTCATCGCGGACTGTTTCTCCGAATTGTTCAGCTACGCGGTCAAACAGGTTGTCCATGGCATTATACCCTTCATGGATGTCGAGCACCTCTGCCACATAATCATGGTTCTTGATGAAATTACCATAATTGTAGAGTGCACGGAGAGTATCTAATACTGCATCAGGATTAACTTTGACGAGGTGTTCTGTGTATCGTAATATTGTGCCTTTAGGGAGGGCATCAATATTGTCGGTTCTTTGAAACTTTTGCAGCTCTTCCAAGCAATTGAGGAAGGTTTTGGCTTGCTCAGGGTCAACTTTTTGCTCTGACAAGTATTTGCGAAACGTCGTTTCATTCAACACCATTCACCATTGTTTGTCTTCAAGTCTTCTTGTAATCAGTACCGGCTATTCATCAAGGCGTTCCAGTTTGAAGCAGACGGGTCGGACACCATCCGAGCAGGCGGTATACATAATACCGTCTTCCATCCAGCCGTGGAAGTTGCCACCCCAGTTGAGGACGGAGAGATCTTTGTAGATGTCGTACCAGGCCCAAGTACAGAAACCATCGGGTTTTTGTCCTTTTTCAACGATGAATTCTTGGCCATTCTTGAAGCTTTCGCATTCGGTCGCGGTTTTCCCACCGGGGGTTACGTAGTCTTTGCCAAAGACGTCTGTGGGATGGAAGCGTTTGATGACTGTGATTTTAATTTTAGGCATGTTTTCTCACCATAAGGGAATGCTTTCTCAGTTTATGAGATATATAACATTTTGGTAACCTGCGAGTACGATTTTTGGCAAGGGACCCGAGTAATTTACCATTACAGCTTCAAGCCTGATTATCTTAAAGAAGAAGAAATCGTAATAAAAAAGATGAATAGGCGGGCGTCACCCGCCTTGGAACATCATGAGATCCAGCTTCTTGTTTCTTCAGTTCATATGTATCTCATTGATTGGACTAAGTCTCGTTTGTGGTGCATTGCCTCTTGAATATCTTGTCCAGGCGGATTCCCTTGGATGGTGTTGACACCTGTGATATAGTTGTCAATACCAAAATCCAAGACATTCGTTTTCGATGAGCCGCCCACAACTGTGCAGCTATAAGTTGTCCATCCTAGAATTATTGGAGCGGAGTCCCCTTCCCACCACCAAAGTGTTGGTTGAGCGTTGAACTCTTGAACATTGTTGCCTTTTATCATCCAATTGGTCGACAAGTCTCCAAATCCACAATAAATTCCTGAAAAGCCAATTCCTGAAATTCTGTTATTAGTTATTATGGCCTCTTGTACTCCAAGACCATAGATTCCACCATATGTTGAATCGAGGATGATGGTGTTTTGAGAAACCAAGACATCTAATGTCTTTTCTCCAAAAATAAACGCCCAATCTTCTAATATTACACCGTCTGCAGTGTTTATGCCTCGAATCGTATTATGGTTAATGAGTACTGAGGAAAGCTCTGGCAAAGGACCATAAGGACCTAAATCCCATCCAAGTACAGATTGCATGGCTTGTATAACCCAAGTACCTGCAGCCCATACATCCGTCATATCATTATGCGAAATCTTGACATTGGAGTTGCTAAAATCAGCAACGGTAATAGCACCAATCGTGGTGTCGAAGCTGTTTTCTTCAAAGAGGATTGTTGAATCTTGAAACACACCATTACCAGTTGTTGACCAGAAAATATCGCTAAATGTGCAATCTCTCACTGAGAAGTTACCAATGATAGTCTTCACATAATACACGAACAGACCATCATCTTGTAAAACTGAGATATATTCGCCTCCGAATTGGATTCCGTTTAACCCATTGAACCCCCAATAGAAATCATCGCTAATTTCCCCTTCGATTCCTAATCGTTCAAAGTTGACATTAAGATATGAAACCTCATCATCTTCTATCCCAGTAAATTTGCCAAAGACTGAAAGCCCATTAAATGCATCATAGAGCGGTTCTTCTCCATGTGAACCCCAAAGTTCTGATTTACCACGGATATGAAGAGAAAAATCGGAGAAGCTCAATGTGCTTGGTGTCAGTTTTGTACTTGGCGAATTCTGATCATGATAGAAATACATCCCACCTGGTAACCCCGTTAAGAAACCGTTAGGGTCGTCGATAAGAGGGAAGTATCCTAGAGGGGTAACCGTTTCAATGATAGTCACGTCTTTACCCGCTCCCTTGAAATGACCAGCAAAATTGATACCAAGAATTGATTGATGAATGTAGAAGGTGCCTGCTACTAGTTCAATTACTGCTTCTGATACACCTGACACTGTATCAAAGGCGTTCTGAATGTTCATCCAATCTGTTTGTCCTGTCACGTCACCTGATGGTGCAATCGAAATGTAATTTGAATTCGCTATCACTAGACCGCTTGGTAAAATCGTTAAGGCAAACAAGAACCACAGTCCACTAACGACTATAATCATACGTGAAGTAGTCTTTTTCATTAACACCTGCCCTCCAAATAATCTCTGATTTTACATCAGCAATCACGTTTTGCAGGTACAACACTTACAGCATTCAAAACTAAATAATTGCAGGGTACTAAAAGTGGCTAAAAAGACCAAAACACCACCTAAAAATGCAAGAAAGAGAACTAATCACTTCCCCTTTCAGACCTAAAAAAGAAGAGAGAAGCCCCGTATAATGACTATTGCACTTTCTCAAGATTAGACAGAATAAAACGAATCTTTTCTACACTGATTGGGTTAGGGGATCTTCTTGATGTTTTTTTCAGTTATTTTACGGTGAAAGCTTTCCACAAGTGCAGGATTTTCAGTTAAAGAGACTCGAATCACTTAAGGACATCAACCGCTTAAATTTCAACTGAATTCGCACACCTAGCATTGAATTATTGGAGTGCGAGATTCCATGTTAGTACTTGTTAAAATTAAATGGACGATCGAAAACACGAAGAAAGTTATCCAAATCTGTCTGGACAAGCCTATGCTGCCAGAAATCTAAACGTTGGGTGAAGCCGTTATTTATGGTCAACACAAAGTCGTTGGGCTCTATGAGGCACCGGATGAAATTGCCATGTTCAAAGCTTTAACCCCGTATGCCGGGCATGCGATGTACAAGGTTCAACCGGCTATAACAGTGGAAAACGCGATTAAAATCTTCAGAGGTAAATAAATTCTTCATGAGGCCTACAGACTAGCCCTTTCCCCTTTTCCTTAAACTAGTAATGTATTATAATTTTTTACCATTGAATCCATCAACCTAAAGAACTTCAAGAGTGATGTGATTGATAGAGTTCCCATCAGGAGGTTTGATGTTTGGAGTTTGATGAGCTGGTCAAGAAGCGTCGGAGTATTCATTACTTCACGGACGGGGAGGTTTCTGATGATGATTTAATGCACGTCCTTGAGGCAGCACGCTGGGCGCCTTCAGCCGGTAATAACCAACCGTGGCGTTTCGTTATTATCCGGAAGCCGGAAACCATCGAAAAGATCTGGGAAACGACAACGGGCATTGAGGCTCCGATTTCATCAAAACGGACGATAAAAGTAACACCCCAAAACTTCATGAAACAGGCGTCTGTCGTCATCGTTGTCTGTACCGATACGCAGGCCTACAAGGGGAAACAAAACAATATCTTTGCTGACCGCTTCTGCATCCAAGATTCGGCCATTGCTACGATGAACCTGCTTCTTGCGGTCGCGGATCGTGGTTTGGGCGCCTGTTGGATTGGAATGTACCGAGAAGATGCCCTGAGTAAAGTCATCAATCTACCGTCTACAATTCGACCCGTGGCTATCGTCCCCATCGGACATACGCAATCCAAAGAACAACCCCGTCCCCGAAAACCCCTCAATGAACTCATTCATTATGAACGCTACCAAAGCAATTAGATGCGTGGAAATTCAATATATAGCAGGAAAAATCGCTTTGGCAGCTGGGTTACTAGCAAAAATATACTTCCATGAGCATATTGTGTTGTATGGGATTACTTGAGGATCTAAATCAAATCCATACTGCAATTATGTCTAGTCCTCAACAAGTGGACGCAGATACGAAGCGACGTTTTTGGCGTATCGTTGGACAAATTAAACGTCAACCTGCCCCCGATGATGC
>JAEOSA010000145.1 GCA_016840595.1 Candidatus Hermodarchaeota archaeon
CAACTTCTGGTGTAATATAGGGTACGCCTGCCAGCATGAGTCGGACGGGATCACCTGCGGCATACATTAAAGCCCATACAATCATCGTTACGCCAAAAAAGACTGGAATACTAAATAGAATTCGTCGAATCAGAAACCGAGCCAACCGTGTAATCTCAATCATCCTTAAAACCTATCCTTGGATAGATACAGCCCATTCTTTGTTTTATTTTTTATCATTTGGGTTTGAGGCAACTTTACTCTCAGTTATGCCTTGGAATTACAGTCTACAGAGTTAAACGTCCTATTAAATGAGATTAATTGCATATACGGTAATGAATATTAATGGGGAGCAAATTACATTCGGTATCCGTGTACTTTGAAAGCACGGAAAAACCGATTTGTGAAATAAAATGAATAAAAAACTTATGAAAATTACAGCCATACTAGCGATTTCGCTTTTTGCTGCTGCACCGATTGTTGCAATTGGAACAGTAAATGCACAAGCTCCATTGTTTACAATCTATATCGGTGTCGGTGATAATAACCCCGCTCGAATTGCATGGGCAGGTGTTATTTCAGACTCGTTTAGACGTATCGGCATTGACTCACGTGTATCGATTGGTACTTGGGGTGGCTGGCTTGACCGAGTTCTCTTTCCGCTCCCTGAAGATCTTGGAGCCACCTTCGTCGAAGGTGGTTGGGACTCCATTTTCATTGGGTGGAATTGGGGTAGCTCTTGGATTGATCCCACCTCCTTGTATGACAACGATTCGATTCCCATCTATAACTGGTGTCTCCACAATGATCCTCAAGTAGAAGCACTTCTCGAAAGTATTCGAAGTGAACTTAACGCAACCCAACGAATCCTCTACCAGAAAGAATTACAGGTCCTCACTCATGACATCAGCGCCCTGCAAATTCTTCTCTACGAAAATGAAACCTGGGCATATGATCCCGATATGGTTGGCTTCTCAGATATCTCCCAAATCTTTCCGACTGGAAGCGACCCAATGATTCGGATTCCAGGGGCTGACGAGATTATCATCGGTGTGAACACCGACCCCGAAGACTTCACTGACATGATGTCAACTGCCTACTACGATGGCATCGCCTATGGTGTTTGCTTTGACGGCCTCTTCTTCTATGAGACCAACGATGCCATGTCCACCTTCACCTATACTCCGATGTTAGCTGCGGGTGATTGGGTAGTTGAAAACGGCGGTTACAACTGGACCCTTGACCTACGTACCGATGTCTACTGGCCCACAGGTCACAAATTCAACGCAAGCGACGTAGTCATGACATGGAAGGCTATTGTGACACCCGACGTCGGCTGTGTCCGATATGGTGACTATGTCACCGTAGGATTGAACAATGAAAGCTTCCATATTATCGACGAAGACACCGTCCGAGTTACCTTTAATGAGACAGGACCACTCTATGCTTGGACACCACAATTACTCAATATGGTCTCACCATGGCCCTATGCACAAATGAACGGTGTTCCCTATGATCAATGGCGTACCCATGGTATCAATAGTGGTTCTATGTGGGTTGCAGATGATGTTGACGGCGGAACCATGAATATCTATGGTCCGATGGGTCTTGGTCCCTATGTCTGTCGTGTGGCGACATCCGGTTGGGATCTTCCGTCACGAACCTTTATTGCGGATATTCGTGGTGGAACCAACGATCCTGGAATTTCTAATGGAACCGTTTATCCATACTATAAGGGTGTTAACGGTTGGGGAACCACTCCAATGCCGGATCAATGGGTCTATAAGGCCATCACTGGTGCGGCTCAGGCCATTACTTCATTGCAAACTGGTGAAATTGACCTCGTTGACACGAACTTTGCTATTGCGCCCCTCCGATCAACTGTCGATCCTGCTTGGGGTACGCTGCTGTTCGATGCTGAGATTGGCTTCCAATCCTTCGGCTTGAACTTGGACCATCCTCTCTTTGGTACTGGTGAAGATACACCGAACGGAATCACTGATCCTGACAATGCTGCTCTGTACGCGAAGTATGTTCGACAAGCACTCAATTACTTGATTCCAAGAGAAGCTATCGTCGATCAAATCCTCGATGGGTATGGTGTGCCTGGAAACGAGTATATGCCGCCAAGTCTTGCTGCCTTCAACGATGACATTGAACCTTACAGGTATGACACGGAGGAAGCTAAGAGGCTACTTCGGTTGGCAGGTTACGAGATTCCTGAATTTATTCCACCACCACCGATTGCCTTGTACGCCGCGGTTGGCGTGGCTGTCACAGCCATTGTTATCGCCGTCATTGCAATCTACCTTTGGAGGAAAAGGTAAGTAGGCAACGTTCACCAACGTTTAGCCTACCCCCTCCCTTTTTTTTCACTTCAATGAGTGGAAATACCATCTCATTTGGATCGTTTCTGAATCCACGTATTAGAAGAAAACCAGTGATGTGGTAATGGACACAAGGAAGAGAAAAACAGAGAGAAGGAGAGGTGTGTAGCTCATTTCACGTGTTTCCTTGGCTTTTTCTGGATTCCATTCATTATAGATTGCTCTACCAATGGATGGAAAACCTCCAATCATTAATGTAAGACCCCCAATGACCATGATTACTCCCGCTTCAAAAAAGGTCAAATTACTCATGGCAATTAATAATAAAATTGGATGCCAAATTCCCATAAAGAGAAATATCACAAGATTAATGACAAGAATTATTCCCAAACCAATCGTGGCCCACACAATAGTTGAAATCACTTTTTGTTTATCCAACGCCGTTCACTTTTGTGAGAATGACTACTTGCTATTCTTAATAGTTCCGAAAGCGTTCCTCGAACCACACTACTAGCATACTGTTCGATGGGTAATATCAGGTTGGTTCTAAGTCGTCGAATGTTCTGCAATTGATTTCCTTACAAAATCCCAGAACAGTTTTTCAAACACAATAAATTGATCCTGTTTTTCCGCCGCCTTTCTAATCTCTAAGCTGGCAACAGTACCAATGAATAAGGCGCCGATTCTCGTTCCTGGGCTCACAGAATCCGGGTTTACTGGCATTATTTCGATTGTGAACTTATTAGGCTCCCCTTCCACAACCACGGCTACATTGGGGCGTTTATCCTTGGGTGAGAGCGGTCGTCCTACGACATAAAATCCCTTTTTTATTGGGTGGCGTGATGACTGATAGGTCTGTTCAGTGAAAAATCTCTGTACAATGTCACAAAAGATTGGAAGCTCAATGTTCTTTCCGATTGCTTCGAGACGCATCCAATTCTACCTGGTTCAGAATTTCTACACTTCTTTTTAAGATTCACCATACCGGGTGTATCGAATGGTGAAGGATTCTAGCGTTAGAATTCATGGCATACTGATAATCGGGTATTGAGAACACTTTAAGAGCGTCAAAAGTTATCCTTTGTAAACGGCGCTATTTCATTTTGAGGGATGCCAATGAAGTATGAGGACTTCGTTAATACAAAATACAAGCCTGCTCCTTCTGATACTATCTGTACTTTTCGGATAGAACCTCTCGATCCTAATAGGAGTATGCAGTGGGCTGCAGGAGGTGTAGCCGCTGAAAGCTCCATCGGAACGTGGACCGAACTCACTACTGAAAAACCGTATATGAAACAACTAGCGGCAACGGTATTTGAACTGAGCAACAAGATTGCTCGGGTTGCCTATCCTATTGAGCTCTTCGAGCCGGGTAACCTCCCAAATATCATGAGTTCAATTGCGGGCAATGTTTTCGGACTTGGTGATCTGAAGTATCTCCGGCTACTTGATATCAAGTTGGCTCCTAAACTCATCAAGAGTTTTCCGGGTCCCGCTTTTGGCATTCCCGGCATTCGAAAGGCTTTGAAGGTTCCCAAACGACCGTTGGTCGGCACGATAATCAAACCCAAACTGGGTTTGCGAACCAAAGATCATGCTGCAGTCGCTTATTCGGCATGGGTTGGTGGGTGTGATATTGTCAAAGACGATGAGAACTTGTCCAGTCAAAAATTCAATCCTTTTGAGAAGCGTGTAATCGAAACTCTCGATCAACGAGATCACGCTGAAGAGGAAACCGGTGATCGTAAAGTGTATCTGATTAACGTCACCGCTGAAACCAAAGAGATGCTTCGTCGGGCCGAATTTGTTGAAGACCATGGAGGGCGAGTAGCGATGATTGACATCTTGACCTGTGGTTTTTCTGCAGTCGCTACACTACGGAACCAGGGATTCAATCTCATCCTCCATGGACATCGCGCGATGCATGCTGCGTTCACCAAATTACCTGAGCATGGAATCGCAATGCCAGTTATTGCCGTCGCATCTCGATTACTTGGAATAGATCAATTACACGTTGGAACCGCAGTAGGAAAAATGTCGGAAGATCGCCAGGAGGTTGAAACCAATATTCGAGAATGTACACAACCACTCCAGGGGCTTTTACCCACCTTACCCGTGGCTTCAGGTGGTCTCCATCCACGACACGTTCCGCAATTAATTGACATTTTTGGCAAAGATGTCGTTATTCAAGCAGGTGGAGGTATCCATGGCCACCCAAAAGGAACGGAGATAGGTGCAACCGCGATGCGCCAAGCAGTAGACGCAGTTCTTGAGGGGCAAACACTGAGTAACTATGCCAAATCCCATTCCCCCCTAGCTGAAGCGCTTCAGCACTTCCCCTCCAATTAGAAGTTGTTAGAATCCTGTAATCGCTCCCAAATTCAACCAAGGTTACTTTACCTATAGTTCATCAGCGGTGGGTAGA
The DNA here is from genome assembly GCA_016840595.1 of Candidatus Hermodarchaeota archaeon. The sequence goes on from JAEOSA010000145.1 coordinate 4,732, forward strand.
GAATAAGAGGTTGACCCCTGGGTCCTTTTGAGGATTCAAGGAAAGACGAAAAAAGTCAGTATTTCTTTCTTGACGGGTCGGTTCTGATTTAGCTGGCTAGAATAGGATCTCGAGTATGATAAACGGAATCCAAGGTAGAATCCCAAATAATACGACGATGAGACCGGGAATTGGTTTATCGATACGGTCTTTGTAGCCCCATACCAGTACACAGGCACCTAAAAAGAGCATTACCAAGGAGGCAATTGCTGCAAAAATCCCAAAGTACGTAAGGGAATGAGAGATAATGGCTGCATAGGACACGATGTCACCGACACCCATGAAGGTTCCTCCGATCAGGGTACCTAACACCTCAAACCCTTCGGCTCGATCTTGCCAGTCTGGTTGTACTGCTCGTGCAGTAAAGATATCGATTCCAGCTAAAGCGATGAATAGCATGAAAAGGAACACCGATGGAATAGCGACACCAAGGAAAGCGCCAATACTTCCGCCATACCAAAGGACTAGGACCATTTTTCCCCAGTTGGGGAGGGCGTCCATGATGATAAAGAGGATGGCAAACATGGAGAAGTAGAGTGAAGCAAAGGTGAATACTGAATAGAGGAAGAAGTTTTGCACTCCCTGAAAGAAGAACATGAG
>JAEOSA010000146.1 GCA_016840595.1 Candidatus Hermodarchaeota archaeon
TTGTGAAACGGCTTTTCGACTTGGCGTGTTGGTATCTGCAAGGCGAGCAGCGCGATAGACTAGTCCACGGGCTGCATCCAGTGCGGTGGCACAATTTGCTATTTTGAAACTGATACCCTCAAAACGGCTGATGGTTTTACCAAAGGCTTCACGACGTGCAGAGTAGCGAATGGCAATCTCAAGAGCGGCTCGACCTAATCCGATGGCACCTGCGGCAGATGTTAAGCGTTCGGGCACCATCATCGCGTTAAAGATGGGAGTAGCTCCATGAATTTGACCGATTAAGTTCTGATTAGGCACTTCTACGTCCTTTAATATAATTCGTGCAGCACCCATGCCACGACAGCCCATTAGAGCATAATGCTCATCGACTTCAACGCCCATATCGCGATCGACGAGAAAGGCACTTAGAGATTCGTGTGGTGCAGCTTGAGGATTAGTTCTAGCATAGATCAGGAAATAATCAGCCCCTATCCCCCCTGCGACGAAGCGTTTTTCGCCGTTAATCAAGAAATGATCACCCTGAGGTACTGCCGAGGTTATGGTGCCAAAGAAATCTGATCCGCCCCTTGGTTCCGTGAGCCCTTCAGCGCAGATTTTCTCACCGCGAAGTGTTGGAGCTATGTAGCTTCGTTTTTGATCCTCGGTGCCAAACTTATCAATAGCTTCACAAACAATACTTGGTAATGAATAGGCACAACCTAGAGCAATGCCCAGAATCCCTATCTCTTCGATAGCAAGCATTTCAGAAACCCAATTGAGCCCACGCCCGTTATACTTCTTCGGAAATCGAAGCCCAATTAGGTTGGCTTTCGTTACGGCTTTGACAAAGTCGTAGGGGTATTCCTGTTCATTGCCATCCATGCGGATAATTAAATCCGGATCGACTTGATCCCGAACAAAAATCCGAACTTCATCACGGATTTTCCGCTCATTCTCAGTCAATAAAACATCAAACATGAGAAGGTGTATATCACTACTCTAATAAAGCGGTTAAGGTGTCATGACCATCAGAGCCCCGCGAAATGAGAATGGCATCCACAGGACAAATAAGTTCGCAAGCCAGACACTCAAGACACGCATTTTCATCCTTTGGGTCAGCTTTTACATGATTTGGCTTCGCTTCCCATTGGACAAACACGTCTTCGGGACAGACGGTGATGCACTTGAGGCAGCCTGTGCATTCATCAAAGTCAACTGCAACACGGGTTCCGTGAATACCCAATTGAGCCTGAGAAGAAGTCCACACTGCATGCCCTTCATGGGTTCCAGTTTTTTTCCATGAAGTTTTGAAGGTTCGGTCAATTGGCACAGAAATCACTCTTTCGAACTGGTGTTATAAACAAAGCTACGGGATGCTATTGCTCGTAAAGACATGACTTAAGTACACATTAATGGATGCCGTTTTAGAGGTTATGGAACATACATTTCTAAGACGAGTATTTATCGGGGTGTCATTAAATTCCTCCATCGAAATCCTGGCAGATTGTTAAGTTCCAGAAAAAACATCTGGACGAGACAGCTTCCGTTTATGCACAAGGTCTTCTGATGGAGAAGCCTCCCGGGTCAACTGAACCTCTAGATGAACTCACGGAAGGCATGCGATTACATCTGAGGATTTTTCTTCTGGAGCAACAGAAGAAGAACCGACATATTTGGCTTGCCTTAGAGGACACCTCTATAATTGGGCTCCTAGATTTCTATCATAAACCCGACGAACTTTTTATCCGTTTTATTTGTGCGATCCCTCCATACCAAGGCACGGGCACTCGCCTGTTACAGCGTTTAGCAGAGTATGGTCAATCCCATAACTTAACAGTAATCAGAACTACCGTGAGTTCAATTGACTCCCGGGCGCTCAACTTTTACTTTGAGCATTTAGGGTTTCAAAAGGTTGGCACACGCGTAGAGGAACCAGGATTCGAGCTTTTCGTGGTTGCTATCCAACCACAGGTTCTTCTTGAGATAATCCAGAAAAATTACCAGTGAAAAAAAGAAAAAATCCCTTCACGCCAGAAATAGTTGACGTGAAGGAAGCGTAGAGGTTTCTGTTGTGAATTAGTATCGGCGCCTATCTCGATCCCGATCGCCTCGATATCCACGGTCCCGTCGATATCCGCCGCCTCCGCGACCCCCACTGTAGCCTCGACGGCGGTAGCGGGGTTGTTCGTGTTTGGCTGCAGACATGTCGTTTTCGGTATCGACGTCTTCAAGGGGTGTTTCGGCTTCGCTGATTTCACCATAACGACCGATGTTCAATCGGAGATGGCCTTGGAAAAGGCTAGTGTAGCCTTTCTCTAACCGGTAAGTCTTGTCCACTTCAACAGTTTCAATCATGTCATCCCAGAGAGAAATTAGTACAGTTCCCGTCGCGTCACCAGCAATTGCGTCAACGACTCTGTGGGTTTCGCCATCGCGTCGTGAAGTGACTTCGCGCTCTTCACCTTTTTCAGTGATTTTTATGGTGATGTTGAGACTTTTCATAAAAGGTCGCAGTTCTGCGACTGTAGCCTCGACAGGCTCTCTATCATAACTCATTGTAGGTACCACGTTGCTTCGGTATTCAGGCTTCCAAAACGAAATCTTTCTTCAGGGTCTGCCGCAATGGAAGGGTAGCCACCAGAGAAAGTAATTCAGATTGTCCGCACTGCGTTTCCTTCCAAACCATTTTTGATATAAAAAGGCTCCGGGCTACACATCAAAAGTCTAGTATATCATCCCCCGGGAAGCGCGGAATAATTAAATAGCCTCGCCCTGATACCTGCGGATAATCCAGTATTGAGACGAAGATCTAGGGTCTTATCTCTACTCCATAGGCAAGCTCTGGTGACCCTAATGACTGATATGAAATTTTTAGCAAATAATTGTAAACCTCGTGGTGTTGATTTTGTAAAAGTGCGGATGGATGAGCTGCGAGGGAGCTTGGATGAGCAGCTAGATCCTGCACCATTCCAACGGAAAATGAGCTACAATCAGGCCTTGCACATGATTAAGCAGTTTACTTTTCTCATCAAAGACTGTAATTACTTGATTGAACCTGAAAATTAGATGATTCTCCAACAATTTGGTGATGAGAATCCAGGAGCTAGGATTATTATGACGGATAAATTAGACCCGCGAGTGTTTCATCTTCTAAGTTATGGGATGTATGTCGTTTCGTCAAAATCTGGAAAAAAGATTAATGGGTGTATTGTCAACGCCGTGGCGCAAGTTGCAGCTGCTCCTCCACGCATTGCTGTTAGTGTCAACAAAGAAAATCTTACACACGATTACATAACGAAGAGTGGCATTTTTTCCATCTCGATTCTCGATGAAAATACACCAATGAAGTTCATCGGGCGATTAGGTTTCCAAACTGGACGAGATGTGGACAAACTCCGTGATATTCAGTATGAACTCGGAACCGATGACTGCCCAGTTGTCACGGAACATTCGTTGGGGTTTTTGGAAGCGAAGGTTATTGACCAAGTTGATGTAGGCACACATACGGTGTTCATTGGTGAAGTGATGCGAGGGCAACGCCTCCGAGAAGGCACTCCGCTCACTTACTCGTATTATCACCAAGTTAAACGGGGGAGAACCTCGAAAAGAGCTGCAACTTACATGCCGCCTACTCCGAAGGCGAAGCCCACAGAAATGGTATCAAAGGTTCAGGAATATCAATGCGAAGTGTGTGGATGGATCTATAATCCCGAATTAGGTGACCCTGACAATGGGATACCTCCGGGTACACCCTTCGAAGATCTGCCAGAAGATTGGACTTGTCCATTGTGTGGAGCGAATAAGGCACAATTTAAAGCAATTTAGATTCGAGTGGGAATTGCGTCACAAATAATAATGGGTCGAATCTTCGCCCTATGTAAGGTGTTATTTCATGACATTGCCAGAGATTGGGCAACCTGCTCCTGACTTTACAGGAATTACCGATGAAAATACTGAATTGCAGTTGAGTGACTTACGAGGAAACATTGTCGTCTTATTCTTCTATCCTCGAGCTTATACTCCTGGATGTACGAAAGAAGTCTGTTCGTTTCGAGATAACAAGATTCGAATTGTTGGCATGGGCGTGAAGGTGGTTGGCGTGAGCACTGATAGTGTTAAGCGTCAGGCAGGTTTCAAAGCGAAACATGAGTTGGATTATCCGCTCATTGCTGATGCTGACAAAACGATTGTAGAGCTTTATGGCGTTAAACGCGCTGCAATTGGAACCGCAAATCGTGTAACCTTTCTCATTGACCGTGAGGGTATTCTTCGGCATATCTGGCCAAAAGTGAAGGTCAGTGGTCACGTCGATGAAGTCATTACAAAAATCGAAGAGCTCAAACTCTAATGGTTTTGTTAGCGCGTATTCCTTTGAAAACAATGGAACTAGTATTGTTATTCTGCTTTTACTTTGGGAGTTAGTTTGATCGCATCCTTTGGACACACGTCAAGGCACGCCCCACATCCGTTGCAGAAGTACTGCATAGCAGGAGAGATGATATACTCGGTGGGTGTAATTCCTTCTTCACGGTTTGGTGCATAGATGGCAAACACGGCTTCAGGGCAGACTTCAAGGCATTTTCCACAGTCGAAGGCATTGGTGCACTTCTCTTTGCTCCATTCGATATTATAGTGATTTTTCATTGTTACCACCAATCCTTCAACGCAGGCAATGATTCGCGATCAAGTAGTTCAATCGCTTTCTCAGGACACGTTTCAGCGCATAATCCACAGCCATAGCACTTCCACATGTCTATTATTGCCCGTTCAGTTGAATTTTGGAATTGAATTGCACCGAATTGGCATCGTGATAGACACTCCTGACACCCGGAACATTTATCGACATCGACTTTTGCCACCCAATGACTTCGAATGATGTATTTGAAGCCCATATCCACGCGTGGACGTAGGGCAATGCAAAAGGGAAGTTCACAATTGCATACTGCCATTGCCATTGGTAGTGGTGTACCAGCGAGGGTGTGGACTCGTCCGTCTTTATTGAATTGGCGTGTCAAGGCTATTGCTTCATCGACACTAATTCGTTCAACTTTTTCATTTTTAGAAGGAAACATTTCAGCGGTTTCGCCATGTAGCCCGAGGGGAATGCAGCAGCGATCACTGGCATTATTGATCATCTTGCGGCAGAGGCATTCAACGAGGTAGGGTTCACCGGAGAGTTTGATTACGCCTTCAAGTTCTTGTCGGGTCAAGACTTGAGCTCCATGTCCCTGGGGAAACGTGAAGGTCACATCTTTTGAGAGAGGATGGATTTGGAAAATCATGTCCGTTAGTAATTTTCGAATATTTTCCGCAAGAGCCGGATCAGCCATGGCGTCCCCGGCTTGTGCAGCGAGTTGGGCATATTGTTGGTGGACGTAATGCCAATGG
>JAEOSA010000016.1 GCA_016840595.1 Candidatus Hermodarchaeota archaeon
CCCACAACGGAAACGCCACTATCATTATTTTACGCGAGATGAAATTCTTTCATTATTTCCAAAAATGAGAGTATTGTATTGTGTTGAAGGGTTGGAGCTAGATAGGTTCCGGAGTAAGACGTCGAAAAAACCTCAAACTCCGGCCATCATCGAATTCATCGGGCAACGAATCCGCTAGCTTCAATGAACTGATTTTGAAGTGTGGAGACTTTAAGGTTCGTTGCAAGTGATGCTTTGATAGATACAATGGTGAATGAAAGACATCCAATAACAAAAGTGCTTATAGCTGGAGCACCAGGTGCTGGAAAAACCAGCCTAGTCCATAGTCTAATTTTTGAAGGGTTTACAGAAGTTGCTCCCACGATTGGCGTGAACTTTGCCCAGAAAGTCTGTCGGGGTGAAGCAGGTCCTGTCAATCTGAGTATCTGGGATCTGAGTGGGCAACCCCGGTTTCGATGCCTAATGCCTCGATTTTGCCAAGGAGCAACGGGTGTTGTACTTGTAGTTGACGTGACCGAACCCAGTTCGCTAGACACTGCTGCTCAGTGGTTAGAATTCATTTCCTCTTTCAATAACTTACAACAACAATTGGCTGTAGTTTTAGCTGGAAATAAAGGAGATTTACAAAGAGTGCTTACGCAAAAAAGAATTCAGCTGTTTTGTGCACGGCACAATATTACGGAATATATCCAGTGTTCAGCGAAAACTGGTGAAAATGTCAGATTAGTATTTGATTCACTGTGCTCCGCTATACAACGCAATCATCTTGCGGTAACTGTACCGTCAGGTAACCTTGCTCAAAGCCCAACATAATGTATTAGCTTTCTACCGGTTAATCCGCCTAGGCATTGATTACAAAGCATAAGATCTGAGGAGAAAAGAATGAGGGCTATCTGACACCTGCTCTAACAACTCTCTCGATGGGTTGCCATAAGGACAAACGTCCATACATCTTGAGCATTCTATGTAGCTATGCACGGTAGGTCGTGGGGTCAGACGCGGCTCTAATTTTCGAACCTTCTCTGGCACCTCAGAGTCATCTGGACATTCTAAGGCATATACAATGCATCGGAAAATATTACATTCATAGGGTGCTAACGCTTGAGCAGGGCAAGCTTTCACACAGTTCATACAATCTTTGCACAAATCCTTTTGGAAAGGTTCATCGCAATCCAGTTCAGCATCCGTCAACACAGCGATTAGGTTGACCCGGGGACCATGATGTGGGGTGACTAAGAGGGTGCTTTTACCTTGCCATCCTAATCCACACTGCATTGCAATGGGTTTGAGCGGAATACCTACTGAGTAGATTGCGTTATACCCCTGAGATTCTAGATACTGGATGACCTTCCAAGCCTTGTTTTTCATTACTTCATAACTAAGAAAATATCCTTCAAATGAATCAAAAGAGGACGAGTTGCCTGAGTCTATGCTTTTCGGTGCTCTAACTTTAATGTTGAAAATTTCATCCCAGATATGGAATGCCATTACGATGATAGAGTTGACAGGAGGAAATTCTTCTTCAGGCGACTGTAATCTTCGAGCCTGACCAATCCAGCCATGAGGCAGGTTTTCAAGCCGGTCAGGGCGCGTAATACCGGCGGCTACAAATCCTGCATCAAGAGCTATCTGTTTGACATTTGAAGTCAGAGTACTTGTCACGTTACTTACCAATAGAATCAGATAACATCGTGAAGCATATTCTTTCTACCGTCAGATGACGGTAGGTCACAGACAATGATAAAGAAGATCCTGATACGTGAGCACCGGAAACGCTCACGCGAGGGTTGTGGTGACTAGGCGCTGCTTTACGTCGGTTGGGAGATGAACATACAACTGTAGAAATGGTACTAACGATGAAACTAGCTTACTTTCCGCTTTTTGCAGATGTTCTTGAAATGTAGTCCGCGGAATCCGTTTCATAGCTGCCAGATTCTTCACGTTAGTTTGCCTTGGAAACCGATAATAGCCATTAGAATGGGCTGTTATCAACGCTGCTTGTTGTTTCTCAGTAAGGCTCGAAAATAGTGCATCAGCGGTCAGCGTCAATGAGCTAGAAATCATACCATCAAACGGGGCTTTCCGCACAATCTCATATTCATACCCCTTTTCATCAAACCGCTGGAACAGCTTGTCAATATCTTCATGACGGAAAACGATTACTCGAAAATACTCCCATCCTCCATCCAGAATCACTGGCGACAAATGAAGAATGCGAAATTCATCAATAACCTCCGAAATCGATCCATCGTATTGACATGAACACTGCTTTACAATAAGGTGAACGTGCCCTTTCTCGTAAGTTTGTTCTATAACACCCACAAACCTTGCCAATTCTTTCATCACAAGGTCATAACCCTCTTTTCCAATCGAGGCAATCTCAATAACATCATTTTCTCCATTACACCAGAAATACAGCTTCATTGTCGGAAATTTCCGAGAAAAGTTACCATAGGGACAATCATGAATCACTTTGAAGACAAGTTCGAACAACGGCAAATCGCCAACCTCGCGCGCTCTTCCCTTTGTTCGTACATATAAATACGCCCGTCATATGACGGCTCTTAAATAGTTCGAGATTCAAAGTATCAAATCAATCTAGGTTCCTAATGGCTTTGGTGGACGAATTTCGATTAATTCTAAAATAGTTCCCAATTGGTCTTGCGTATCCAAATACGCAAATGGAACAGAATAAATCTGTCCACTCCAAAGAACACTGAATCCCATAGTAGACACATTACCAACAACGGCTTTCAGATCCGGGACATTGACTCCAACATGGTGCAGTCCCTCACCTGATTTTTTCAGAAAATTGGTATAAAGCGTTGGAGTTCCTTCGAGTACCTGGATAAATTCCAATTGCAATTCCCCAAGTGTAACTAGGGCAAAACGAACTTTATACGGAGGAACGACTTTCCCATCGAGCCCTTCCCGAACATCAGTAACTTCTGCCTCGAGAATTACTGGAGGGTTTGTACCAAATAAGTTCTGATACTTTGTCGCCGTTTCAGAGGAATTCTTCACAACATAACCTAGCTGATTGATTCCCTCAAAATTAAGACTCATAATCTAATCACTACCTATTGAGTAGTGATTAGGACCAAGTTCTAATTATTTACTAAGGACCTTTTTGAACTGCTCACACAGTTCTGGATTCCGAAGCATAACTCCTAATGTGGCTATCATGTCACCGAGGTATTTTATTCCATACAGATCTTCTTTGCTGAAAATTTCAGAAATCCCCTCGCTATCGGGAGTTTTTCGGTATAACTCCATAATCACAGCTTCATGCTGTTCATAATATTGTTCCATTAACTCGCGAAAAGCATCTTCGTCAATGGAAACGTCGAACAGTTCCTGAGCCAGAATAATGAGTTTCTTGAAAACACGTTTACCCTTTTTTCCAGTCCACCATTTCGGCTCTCCTTCTTTGTCTTCAAGAATGAACACGTTAGCCGTACGGCAAAACAACTTCTCGGTTAGCCGACTGTCCTTCGGTTTGCGATGGCCACATTCTTGGACAAGCCCTACTTCTTCCAATGTTTCAAGATATCGATACACGGTTTTAATGGTTTTATCGTACTTTTCCTTTTCTGGGTTCCAATACAGCGCATGAATTTCCTTTACAGAGAGGCTCTTCCCAACCAGTGCTCTCGTGATGTCTGAGTGTTCTTTAATCGCGGCTTCTTGCTCTTCTGATAAAAAGAGAATGGGTGCGGGGCGCGCGGTTATAAAATCTTCATAGTCTGTGGGTTTTTTCTTTTTCTCGGGATCGCCCATAATCTATCAATCCTGTAAGCGATAAATACGGTTTTTAATCATCTACTATTAAAATCATTGTCACATACAGTAATATTAATATACCGGTTAGTCATTCTAGTGACACTGCGTGACATCAATATGACATTAGGCGTCAACTCTAACAGCATTTGTGACAACTTTTGTACGAATCTCTCCGCAAATCGAGACAGTCATCTCGAATCAAAACCAAGAGGTGAGGTAACCATGACTCCCACACCAGAGGGTAAGACACAAACTGAACCTCACACACCCACTAAGGAAGAGGAAGAACGCAAGAACCAAATCTTTAGATCAACTCTTCGTGAGAGAGTGCTCTAACCAGCACAGCAACAGCGCTGCACAGATCAGAGCTAATCCGCTGACCCTTTTCCCTTGAACGTTTGACGCGCAGGCCACAGCAATTATTTGACACGAAGCCTGCGAAAAGGTCAATAAAACAGATAACCAGTGAACGATTTTAAGGGAGTTATAACAGCCTGGTTTCCTTTACCCGGAGGGAAAACAGGCAATCTCACTCCCCTTTTATCTCCTCAATTCAAGCTCAAAGTACTGGTTAGACTGACCTCAACATGGATCGCGATGAAGTTTGGAGAGCGGGCAGTTGCCTTCTCTCCTCTCATTTCTTTAGCAAATTCTAGTCACATCGCTGTTGAACGCTAGAATTCTGAACCATTATGTTCAGAAAGAAGAGTTCCTTTCGTTTATCAGGTCTTTTTCCGAACTTGCCGGATAACGAGCAAATATACATTGGATAATTAATTCGATTTCAGAACTTATTGAACTGTGAAAATCATGAAACTCAAAACACTTCTCCTGGTCACGATGATTGCCTTCAGTTGCTTTGGAGTAATCTCCTTACCCACCGCAACGGCTCAAACCATGGACGATGTGCATGTCCTGTTCGTTCTCTCTGATGGATTTGGGTGGAGTTACTTCACTGCCCAAGAGTACTTTGATAATTGGGGCGTTCAAACAACGAGTGTGACCCGTGGTTCTACCTTAACAGTTGCTGCTTGTCACAATCGTCCCTATCGTTCAACCACCGCTGATTTCCTGCTCTCAAACTTCAACTTGGACACCCTGACCGACTATGACTGCGTTTTCATCCCAGCGGGTGGAAACTGGCCGAATTTGCGGTCAAGTCAAATGGTTCGCGATCTCATCTCAACGGCTCATGCTAATGGATTGGTAATCGCAACATTTTGCATTGGAAACACTGTTGTAGCCGGTGCAAACAACATCGTCACTGGAGTGAAGGTAGCCTCCTTTTCCATGTCCAATGACGAAATGGCAGTTGCAGGAGCCAACATCGTAGAGGCAGTTCGTATTGTCTGTGATAATCGCATCATAACCGGCAGTGAAGGCGGAGGGATCGCTGGTGGCGGATACACCACAGCCCCCATCTATGAAGCATGTGCCATGGTTGTCAAAATGGCACTACAGCAATCCTTTGTGCAAAGTGTTCAGGTCATTCCCACTACTACTTTCCAAGGCACGGGATATTCCATATCAGTGGAAACCATCAATCCTGCCAGTAACCTGCCCGGCATTAACTCTACAACAATTTCAACAGTGACCGCTCAAATCTATTCTTCATCTGATCACATTACACCCATTACTTCTCTCACACTCACAGATTCTGATATAGATGGTATATATACCGGAACTCTGACAGGACTGACCGCTGGCCCCTATTTCATTGATATCGAAGTCCACGATTCTGATCACGTGCTAGAAGTGGTAAGAAACACATCTAGTATCTTTCCTGCCTTGCCAATAGTAATTGGTGGGGTAATCGCGGTTGTCGGGATAATCGCTGTCATTGGTGTAATGTTTTACCGGAAGCGAAAATCAGCTTCTTAATGGTTTCCTATCAGGACAGCAACCATTGCTGTCCTTCTTCTCATTTTTTCTTGAACTGAACTTACTTTCTCCCAATCTTTCTTATGTGACCAATTCGCCAAGGATACCAGTAATACGAGTTCTAGAGAGGCTATTTCCATGTCTAAAAGACAAACAGAAATTGAAAAAATACGAGAAACAATACGGCACTTCCATTGGGCGCAAGAAAATGGTGACGAAAAAGCCTTTCTTAGCGTATGGCATCCGGAGGCAAAGCGCTTTGGCTTTGGGTCAAATAACGAATTGTACGTCCTCTCCGCTGAAGATATATTGAGAGACCAGTTTTATGAAATTCAAAAGGCGAAAGAAGAAAATCCAGAATATTCCGTTAGCTTTTTCATTAGACAGATGAAATTCTTCGATGTGCAACCGGATAACCTCATCGCCTCAGCTTTTGTTGAATGGCAGATGTTGGTTTTAGGCGAATGCGTGGGATTCCATTACACGTATTATCATTTTGTTAAGACGGAAGGTAATTGGGTAATCGTCAACGTAACGGATCGTGCAAGAAGTCCCCCCTAACTGCTCTATTCAACTTTCAAAACAGCGTTTACGCCTGGTTTACTCAGGAAGGGGAGGAAGCCGGTTCACAACCTGTCGTCCCTTTTCTGTTAAAACAAAGTTGTTTGAACCCTTTTCTATTCGACAAACAAAATATCCTAAAACCTCAGTGGCGTTTTGAAACGCTGCAAAAACGTCAGCAATCTTGAAAGGCGATAATTGAAGTTGTTCTTCTACAAAGGTTTCTGAAATCGAGGCTTCTTGGTCATTCTGTGTTTGATGATGAAATACGATGCAGCAAAGAATCTCAGCAGCATCTCGAGGTCGTTTTACAAGGAGAAATTCATTCAAAGTAAGCGGACGTGTGAGCGTCGGCATAGCTGGGCGCATCCCATTAATATTACAAGCTAAACGCCGCAATCGGGTGAGACAATAACCATGAGCAGTGAACTCCTTGTCTTCGTGACGAATTGTCCGCAACTCTTGCTCATGCTCAATCTGTCTTAAACAAATTGCACAAAAACCTGACTTCACACTTGACATTTCGTCTTTCCCCCTAATATCCAGTTAAGAAAGGGGAAAAGTAGAGGAGTGGCTAGCTACTCCTTCTCTTCCTCTTCTTCTTCGAGGCTATTTTCTTCCCAGATACGACCAAGAATAAGCAATCCAAGGACTAATTCGGAGCCCTTGAGTTTCTTCACCATGAATTCGACGCTTTCAGAAACCGTATCTTCATAGTTCCAAGCTTCTCTTGCTGTTTTGACAATTTCATCGAACTGTTCTTCTTGAAGACCAAAAGCTCCAGTGAGAGTCTTGCTTTCGTGATCTGTAACAGTTAATTTTCCTAGTTCGTAGGTATCAGCCAAGCTAGTTCACCTATTCCATCGTCTTCGAATACTGTCTTATTAAGATGATGCTCTTGCACCTGTGGTCATTTTCGTCGTAAAGAGAAACGAGAGACAGGCATAAACCTCTCCTAAGAAATGGCGGATAAAAACTCGTAGATTATGTAAGTTGGGAAAACCTTTGAAGGTAGGACTTCCTTATTGTAGTGAAGTTTTTCGAGAGCAACTTTCCTCTATGAAAAGAGTCTAACTATTGGTAATCGTTTCAACCAAAATCCCGTAATCCCTGAGCTGTCCCAGAATGCATGAAGCAATGCTGTATTCAAAACTAGACGACAACAAGGTCAGCTGCCACCTATGTGCACGTCGATGTACGATTAATGAAGGCAAACTTGGATATTGCCAAGTTCGAAAAAACATACAGGGCACTCTCTATACTCTGGTGTACGGCAAAGCCTGCTCAGCCAACCCCGACCCTATTGAGAAAAAACCGCTCTGGCACTTCCGCCCGGGCTCTCTCGTTATGTCAGTAGCCACCGTAGGATGTAACTTTCGTTGCCAGTTCTGCCAGAATTGGCAAATTAGCCATGAGCGAGAAATTGTTGGGCGTGCTCTCTCACCAGAAAAAATTATTGATTTAGCTTTTCAAACTGGCTGTTCCGGGATCTCATATACCTATACTGAACCCACGATCTTCTTTGAATACGCCTACGATATCGCAAAAATTGCCCACGAAAAAGATCTCTTCAATACCTTCGTCACTAACGGATACCTCACCCCAGAAGCCATAGAGACTATAGCGCCATATCTTGATGCCGCCACCGTCGATTTCAAGGGAAATGGCAACCCCTCATTCTACAAAAAATACTGTAATGTGCCTTCTGTAAATCCCATTTATGATGCGCTAAAAGTGATGAAAGATGCGGGAATACACATCGAGCTCACCAATCTGGTAGTGACAGATGTTGGTGATGACATCCAAGATGCTGAAAATCTCGCCCAGTGGATAGTAACAGAGCTTGGAGAAGATACACCACTACATCTACTGCGCTTCTATCCACATCATAAAATGAGTAACCTACCCCCTACACCCATCAAAACACTTGAAAAATCTGCCACTGCCTCGACTCGGGCTGGTCTTAAATACGTCTACTTGGGCAACGTGCCCGGTCACCAAGGCGCGAATACAATTTGCGCCAATTGTGGCGCGCTACTTATCGAACGTCTAGGTGTACACACCACTTCCGTTCGATTAACTCGCCAAGGACACTGTCCATCATGCAACCTATCCATACCCATCGTCCTCTCCAAAGAACCCTCCAATTCCGACTGACAGCCTTCTGCGAAATTGATTAAAATTTCATTCTTCTACGTAATCTAACGCCATCTTTAAGTGGTTATTGAGGTTGAATTCAATTAGCGAGGGTGATGATCATTCGTTTTATTGCCTCCACGGAAGCCGATATTACCCCCTATCAGGACCATTTTCTCGGGCTCAAAACCATCTTCGAAGAAGCCCAATTCCCTTACTGGATTCTTGTTCGCGATCAAACCGTAATGGGACTAATTGTAGCTGCCAAAGAACCCCGCGATCTCCTCCAGCAACCAAGTACCACATTCATCCAAATCTATCTCTTCCGTCATGAACTGGAAGCGGTTTCACAATTACTTGCTGAAGCACAAAGAGTCGCAACAGAACATCAAGCCGCCTACATTAGTTGCAAAGTCAGTACAGATAAACACGAATCCATTCAGGCTCTCGAGAAGGCAGAATTTTCCGTATATGATGAAACTGTCAAAATGGGCGTTCCCTTGGATAATGTGATTCCTCCTGCAACCAATCTTACCTTCTATCGCGCCTCTCCTGAAGAAACCTCACAAATCTTGGACAATATGGCATCATCAATGACCAATACTCCCGACAGGATCCTCCATACCGTTGTCTATAACATTCGTAACCTTCCTCCTGACCAGCTGGAATCCACGCTGTCCCAAATGGAAGTCGTGCTAGTCAAAGATTCCACCAATACTGTGGGGCTTCTGAGCTTGGAAGGCCCAACCATTGGAATGCTAGGAGTTAATCCAAACGCTCGTGGAAAAGGCTATGGCCAAGCCATTACCCAATGGGCAAAAAGTCACCTCGCCGAACAGGGGCACTTTCGGGCTTGGCTTCGTGTCTCAGTTGCCAATGCCCCCGCCCGTCATATTTTTGAGAAAAATGGATTCAAAGCCAGTGAACAAATACGCTATTACGTTAAGACCACCCCGACTCTCTGGCGAGACATCCCCACATAAACTATAATTTCTACACAGATTATTCTGGGGCTCTAGATGAAATGAAATAATAGCCCTAACCATATACTACGAAAAATCACAATACAGGTGAAAATACCATGGAAGTAAAGGTGACCTATTTCCCCGAAAAAGGCGCAGAAAACACTGAAACTACCTGCCGTCTGGTCGCAGAACGAGCAAAAAAATTGGATATCAAATATATCATCATCCCCACAACATCAGGAGCCACTGCAGTAAAAGCACTCAAATTTCTCAAAGGTTTCAACCTCATCGTTGTCACCCATGTAACTGGCTTCAAAACACCCGGAGAAAACCAACTCCTTCCTGACCATCGAAAAACCCTACAAAAAGCGAAGGTTTCCATCCTAACCACAACACATGTACTGAGTGGTGTCGAACGTGGAATTCGCAAAAAGTTTGACACCATTGGCTACGCTGTCATCATTGCCAGTGCACTCCGTATGCTGGGTCAAGGGGTAAAAGTTGGGGTCGAAATCACTCTCATGGCTGCTGATGCAGGGCTCATTCCCATGGATAAATCCGTTATTGCCTTGGGGGGTACTGGACGTGGTGTCGATACAGCCCTGGTCGTCCAACCCGCCCATGCGAACAGCGTTTTCGACTTATACATTCAGGAAATAATCTGCAAACCACGCTAGTCGCGTTCTATGCCTGGATCCCCAACTATCGCAGAGGTATTGTAAGGTAGTCAATATCCCGTGGATAATAGGTCACTTGTTCCATCCCATCTTCAGTAATAAACACTGTATCCGAATGACGAAATCCACCAATTGACCGATCATAGATGCCGGGCTCCACAGTAAACACCATACCCGGCTCCATCTTCACATCCATCCCATGATCAAGAAACGGCTTTTCATGCCCCTCTAATCCAATAGCATGCCCCGTGTGATGCTGCACCAAGTTCCACACACCATGCTTCTTAAAGACCGCCCGTGACGCCTTATCTACCTTCGAACACGGATCACCCGGAGCAAAAGCAGCCAACGCGGCATCCTGAGCCTCCATCATGATATCAAAATATTTCCGCTGCTTGTCATTCGGGGGACCCAAAAACATGGTCCGCTCCAACTCTGAGTAATACCCTGCGACATTTGACGATGCCCCAGTCACCAAAGTATCACCCGCTTGAAAAATTGCAAACCGTGTCATAGCATGCGGAATCGCAGAATAAGTGCCGATCTGTCCACGGTATCCAGCATGTACGGGTAACCCCCGAAAGGTGAAGGGACGATACGCAATACCTAAGGCTTTACCCATAGCCTGTGACGCTTCAAGAGACGCCAAAGTAGACACATCAACCTCATTTGCTCCAACCCGTGTTTTCTCCTGAAGGAGCTGGTGAGCAAGATTTGCCCACATCGAAGACTCACGAATACAAGCGAGTTCATCATCGTCCTTAATCACTCGCATATCGATGAGAATCTGGGGAAACACTTTCACAGGGAATCCCAAGACCTCTTCCAGTTTGGGTCCTTCATACCCCTGCCGTCCAGGGCTCCCTGCGCTCTCTGCACCCAAATCACCCGTAATACCTAGGTCCTTTTTGAGAAACGTGGCAAAATGCTTCATTGGATGAGTGGCATCCGGGTAATCAAAATACGTCCCGATCTTCGCCGTCTGAGGCACTTCCTCTTCCACATGCTGTTTCTCTAATTCAGGCACAAAAAAGTTGATTTCAGAATCCTGAACGATCAACCCAAACGGACGTTCTGTGGGAATATGAACAAACCCGGTTAGATAGTAGATATGCGTAGGATTAAACACGATAAAATGCTTAATTTTCTTCTCCGCGAGCTCTGCCCGCAGCTTATCCAGTCGTTCATCAAAACGATATTGTGGAATCTTTACAATAGGCAACCCAACAGTCCTCCTCTATCACGAGGCTGGTAACCAAGTATCCTGTTGTTAACAAAAAGGCTTCGTAACGTTTGAGGTTTTTGATGGTGAAATAAAAAATGGGAGGAAGGAGCCTACGCTCCTCCACCTTCTGCCTCGATGAAGAACAGGATTACTGCAACCAGACAGAGAACGGCACCTACTCCTCCAATGATTGCCCAGTCAAAGGCAAAAACAGCACCCACAATCGAAAAGATTAGGATGAGAACAGCTCCCATGACTCGGTTTTTGTCAACCATTGGTACGAACAAGAACAAGAGGAGAAATCCAAAGACTACTGCAATAACACCAGCAATGAGTACAAAGAGGGGCCAGAAGTAAACCTGACCATAGTTGATTAGATCTCCAATAACCCATATGGTCCATTCACCGATTTGCACAAATCCTGCAAGAATGACGAGGATTGAACCAATTCGCGCTAATATTTTTCCAACATCGTATGTTTCCATGACGGGTTCCACCTGTCACGGTATTGTGACTAAGCACCCTTCTCACACCTAACTTTGACAAAAGACTTTCGTGCTTACCACAAAACTCCATTCGCGCCTTAGGAATCAGCCTGACAACACGTAAAAACACGGTGGGTTTCTTCTATGAGCGCCTTCACGCGTTCTTCAGACAACCCCGTATCCTTCGGTGTCTCTTTCACCAACTGTTGAAGCGTCAGTATCCCATTTGCATACAAAATATCCCGCTCGTCATCCGTTATAGTGCGCAAAATTGTCACCGGATACAATTTCTTTTCTTCAATAAAAGTCTCTAAACCTCGACCTCGCGGGGTATTCCACCCAAAATGTTCAATTCCCACACACTCAGCGTACCGTTGAGCATGTTTTGTTAATCGCGTGTTCGTCACAATCAACACACGATCAAACGTACAATCATTTAGTCCTTTTTTGCATCCCGCCTCCAAATCATCCCATTTCGCCTTTGCTGACAATGTAACCTCAAAGGGTGTATATCGGGCTAACACGCTGTGGTGCTTCATTTCCACATATGTTGTCTCGCCATCCCGTTCGGCAATACTATCTACCTCGTGTGCCACACACGCTCCCTGAATTACCAAATTCCCTGAAACCTTATACCCATACTCTTGTAGAATCAACCTCACATACTCTTCAAACCGAAATCCGCTCCCAATCCGGGCCAACCCATCCCGCAAATCGCGACGAAACTCCACAACCTCTTTATGGTCCTCCAATGCGTCAACCGCCATTTCATACACTTCTTTTGTCGTAATACCCTCCTCAATCTGTTCTGCAACATCCTCTGCAATTTCTTCCGCCACACCTTGCGGTGCTCCCATCCGCGTCAGTGTACGGACGATTTTGGTTGGGTCAAACTCCTCGGTACGACCATCCCATTTTACAACCATAACCATAAACAATCCCCACAACAGAGACCAATTCGTAGATTAACTGAAATTTTGTTTTATTTTTTCGACGGGTACGTGTATTGCTTTGAGATATAATGACTTCGGCTCCGCCGAAACACATGATAAAAAGTACCAGGTGGTTTCTTCTTCGCCTTTCGCCCATGATACGTAATAGTAATTCGTTCTCCTAAACGCACCCCTGTCCGACCGGATCCTCCCTGTAAATAATCTCGAAGCATTTTTGCATTCGCTTGAATGACAAGAATTCGATCTTTTTCGTCATCAAACAACAGAAACACAGGAACTTCACCAAAACGCGTTGTGCGAAACAATTTCCCGACAACTAAACCGGTTACCTCATCACCTGCTTTATTAAACACTACTTCTTCTAACGACAACCAATCTGGGATTCGAAAGTCCATAGAAGCCCTCCTTCATTAGGAGTTGAATAGGAAACTATCAAGCTTATTTAACATAGAAACCACAGGATATGAGCACTTTGGATTATTGGAGGTTTTCACAGAAATGAAGAAAACAAGGTTCTTTTTGGGTTTGTTCATGTTGTTCGTTATGTCTTCGATTCTAATTGCCCCTATTCAGGCTCACACCCCAGTCGATATGACTTTGTCTTATAACTACGATAGCCAAATTCTCACTGTCACGGTAATCCATTCAGTTGCCGATGTAAACACCCACTACATCGAACGGATCATCATTAACAAGAACGGGCAATTTGCCATGGATCGCAATTATACCAGCCAATCTCACGCGTCATCAATGTCAGATACCTTTGACCTAGATGCTGCTGACGACGATATGCTCGAAGTCACAGCGATATGTAGCGTGTCAGGGCAAATCGTTCGCCAAATAACAGTTTCATCCGGTGGACTAGAAAGAGTACCCAATCCAATACCCGGATTCCCCATCACTGCCATCGCAATTGGAATCGCCATCGCATTAGGAGCAGCCTTAATCCGCCGTCGCACAAAAACAACAGAATAAAATTATGCACTCATAACGGAAATAATGCACCAACGGAGATCAGTCTAGGGACCTTGTAGCAGTGCAACAAGGCGAGCTACGCGGGTGCCTAGCGCTCTACAGGATTTCTGCTCCTTCTCATCCGGGGCTCCCTTCGCTGCTGCACCATAATGTTGCATCGGGCCCCGTGCACTCCCCTGGACAATCATTCCATGTACTAACATCGCCTCCAGAATGGACAGAATCGTTGTTTCAGCGCCCGTAGCAATCCCACCACTGGACGCAAAGGCACCCCCCACTTTTCCATCGAGTTTCCCATGAATTTTGACGGAAGCATCGAATACTTTTTTCAACGCAGCCGACATGAGGCCATAATACACAGGAGATCCTGCGATAATTCCATCGGCATTAAGTAAATCCTCGTTTGTCGTATTTTTCGCTCGTTTCACAACAATTTCCACTCCCTCAACTTCGGCGACTCCTTCTTCGATAATCTTGGCCATTTTTTCAGTGTTTCCGGTTTTTGAATCATAAATAATCAAAACTTTTGGCATCATCTTCACCGATCCAATTTTTTTTATTTCACTCCCATTCATTTGCATAAGCTTCACAGGTTTCAGCAATCTCTAACGCATAACCTTTTGCAATATTGAATTTCTGGCGCATCCGCCACTCCCCCTCCTTATTTCGTTGCCATCCCACCAACCGTAGTTGTTGCCCTTTCTTTAGCTCAACTAACACTATGGCCTTATGCCAGCTTGGCGTCTTCGTCAACGTCTTTCCACGGATTATCTTTAATTCCGATCGCTTGGGAAACGATTCACCTGGTTCATCTAGCAGTGTTGACAGACCCTTGAAATACACATCATACACCCACTGGCTACCCTAAGACTAGATAACCGAATGAATGTTTTCATTCCCAAATACTCAGTAATAGTCTGACAAAGATGCTTGTCCCGTCATCCGCGTAAGATTCGTCACACGAACGCCTACCAGACGCACCGGTGTATCTGGTTTCCGATGCTCTTCAAACAACGAAGTCACAGTCTTACACAGCGTATCGGGGTCGTTTGTACTAACAGGTAAGGTTCGACTCCGCTGCACAGTCTCATAATTACGATATCGGATTTTCACCGTTACAGTACGGAAATGATAAGATTTCGACTGCAGCCTCTGGCTAATCCGAGTAGACAAATTCTCCAACGTTTCCACTGCCACCTCTACAGATTTCGGGTCGACATCTTTCGGAAAGGTTCGATCTTTGCCCATCGATTTCCGCCGCCACGGTCCACTCCGAACAATCCCACGATTATCAATGCCCCACGCCCGATCATACAACCATTTTGACCCCTTACCAAACACGGGATAAAGTTCTTGCAAGGACATCTGTTGAATCTGTCCTAAGATTCGAATCCCATGGGTGTTCAACCGATTCCCCGAAACACGCCCAATGCCATTAATGGCTGTCACATCAAGAGGAGCAAGAAACGCTGCCACAGCCTGAGGATCCTGTGGAACCAGAGTAATACCCATTGGCTTATTCTGTTCGGTCGCGATTTTTGCCACAGCCATATTCGGAGCAATCCCAATGGATGCAGGGAGTTTTGTCTCCTCTTTAATCGCTGTTTGAATTTCTTGTGCTAAAGCCCTTGGACTTGGATAGGCTTTCATACGTTCAGTAACCTCAAGGTAGGCCTCATCAATACTCGCTTTACGAATCCGCCGCTCATCTGCAAACCGTTCAATAACCTCCATGACTTCATCGGAAGCTTCAATATAATTGGAAAACTCACCAAAAACAAAGACCGCCTCGGGACACAAATTATAGGCTTTTAGCACCGACATCCCTGACCGAATACCAAACGCTCGCGCCTCATACGACGCTGCTCGTACAACTCCCCGATCCTTCCCCTGCTTTGGATCAGGACCCACACACAGCGGTTGTCCAATATATTCTGGATGAACCCGACACTGTTCAACCGACGCATAGAACGCATCCATATCAATGTGAAAAATCCAACGAGGCATGGAACTAACCTCGAATCACCGCTTTTTCCAGATGATTGGTTCTAGCATCATGCCATTAAATAGGGAGAGAGACCGACAGCGAAGTGACACAAATTCTGTCCATCTGACACGATTATTAACAAGAACTTGTCAAACATTGAATCCATGCAGTTCTCTCTCGAATCCACTGAACGCGATGTCTTCCTTGTTCACCTGCTTTTTGGCATACTGTGCACAGGTATCCTACTCCTACCTATTCCGTTGCTAATTGGTCCGCGATTATTCATCCTCGTGGTTGCCTACAATATTTTAATACCCGCCATTGGCTACTGGAGAGGTCACAGAGACTGGCTCTATCTCTGGGTCTTCGTGGTCCTCATCAGTCTCTTGATGATTTTTCCAGACTGGCTTCTCGTCACCCCCCTCGGCACCCTTGTCTTCCTACCCGATGGATTTCCCCAAATAGGACCGGTCTCCGGATACATGGCACTACTCTGGGCAATTCCACTCTTCATCATTATCTTCCTCGGACTCCGCATTACCGAACGACAATCTAAACCCCTTGCTTATGGGATTGTGGCACTCACATCCTTTCTCATTTTCACTGCTGCTGAGGCTAGCCTGACCTTCGTCTGGCACGCCCAAAACGTCACCATGATTGGTAACGTCGCCCTCTATATCCTTCTCCCCGAAATCATTCTTGGCCTCTCCGCCTTCTGGGGCTATCAATCCATCCAAGACAAATCTCATTGGTGGAAACCAGTCGCAGCCTTCCTCATCATGCTTCTCTATATCGGCAGTGCTTGTTTCTTCTATCTACTCATCGAAATCATCATCTTAGGATAATAACCAAGAGAATAATCATTTCTTCAGGATGCGTGGTGCCTTCCATTCATCTCTTAAGATGCTGTATAGAACACCATCCCGCCACTCTCCCCGAATAAACACTGATTTTCGAATCACACCCTCTTTCGTAAACCCAGTTTTCTCTAACACACGTTGTGATGCTCTATTCGCCGGATTCGTTTCAGCCTGAACACGCACCACATTCGCTGACAAGAACAAATAGTCTAGCAACACTTGTACGGCTTCCGTACAATAGCCTTTATTCCGCTCAGTTGGTAACACTCGATAACCAATCGTATAGTGTTTATTCACAGCTTTTTGCATAATATGACCAATTTTTGTGCTATCTTTCTTCTCAATCATGAACCACTTTTCACCAGACGGCAACTGTTCCAACCAACGCTCAATTTCACCGAGGGTGACCTGTTCCAGTGGTTCAAATTCTCCACCAAAATCTGGGTCATTTGCCCATTCCACAACAAGTGGTAAATCGGCCTTTTCCATGACCCTCAGATTCACAGTCTTACCTTCAAGCACTAAATCACACCTCAATAATTCAAGGGGGCATCAGAAGTTAGTTGCTTCCTAATAACTTCATCTAATAATTGTATGTCATATTCGTTTCTTTTTACCGATAAGATAAATCAAAATGGTGAGTTGAATGATGATTACAAACATACCTAGAACTACAAAAGGTTCTACTCCTAACGGAATAGTGAATGGATTCTCTGTCGAACTTGCATATGCATAAAGATAGTCGAATCCTCCTCCCGCTCCTGGATAGTCATAACGACCAACCATACGTAGACATATCTGCGTAATAATGTCTGAATTAATGCTTGACAACACCAAATTGCCAGCCCAATAAATATCAACATGAAAGTCACTACTTCTTGTTATTCGAACGGTTCTGCTACCCTCCAACGGTAAAAACTCACCTTCGATATGGTAATCTTCATTACTTGCTACTGGTCGACACGAACTGTCAACCCAGTAATCCCGACATTGAAGACGAATTGACCACGAACCATCTGCAGAGAAATTATCTGAAGCATCTAAGAGCCGAAGTTCAATTTGGAACGCTGGAGACGTCGAAGGTGCGCTCCACCCCAGCTCTGTTTCAACAGTAAATTCTCCCTCAAAAGGCTCTTGCAACGTATGCACAAAATGATATCCATTATATGCTGGATCACTTCCTCC
>JAEOSA010000147.1 GCA_016840595.1 Candidatus Hermodarchaeota archaeon
TCGAGATGAAGAAATTACCGACGGTGTAATTGAAGGACCCCATAGTGTTGTGTGGGATCAGGCGGAAAACCGTCTCCACACAGAAAAAGCCGTGTTGGCCTTACTCCTCTAACAACTCAAAGATAGGAGAATCACAGTGTCTGTTGTCTGCTTCTGTTCGCTCAAAGATCTCGCAGCACAAAATATCAAAAAACACCTTCTCCAACACTATCCCTTTGTTGACACGGGAAAAACCTACGATTCGACTCCTATCTACAAATTCAACGAACTATCCTTGGTTACATTGGAACAAGATAGCATTTATGCCGATGACTTAGACCAGCAGTTCACAGCCGATTTGCTTATCTTTGCTTCTCGACACAAATCGGCTGCTTTCAAACCTGCACTCCTTACCCATATCCCTGGAAATTGGGGGGCCGCTGAGCTGGGCGGAAAGGCTTCCACTCTGTGCATTGCTCATCCAACTGCCCTGAAAGTGGCATTGCAGACATTACTTGCGGAACGTCAACGACTTGCACTCACCGATTGGGCGTGTGGATTGGAAGTCACTCATCATGGTCCATTTATCAGTGATATTCCCGTTTTGTACATCGAAATTGGGAGTACGGAAGAGGAATGGCAAAATCCCAAAGCCGCTGAGGCGGTTTCTCAAGCCGTTGTTTCGGTCGCTCAACGCTATCAAGAGTCTAACCCAGTGGTCTTCGGCGTTGGTGGTCCACATTATTGTCCCGCCTTTACACGACTGTGTGCTGAGACGCCCTATGCCGTTTCACACATTCTACCCAAATACTACCTTGATCAAGTAACTCCAGTCCTCATCAAGCATGCAATCGAACGTACTAGCACTCCCCCCACCTATGCTGCATTGGATTGGAAAGGCATGAAGGGTCCACAACGTGATCAAATAATTCAAATCATGAGTGAGTTAGGGCTTGAAACGAAAAAAGTTCGAGCCCTTCTCCATCAATCAGAAAACTGATTGCCATTGAGAGTGATAATGCGAAAAGACTTATTAAGAGAGGGGCGGTGACTCTGCCCAAGACCTCTAGGTAACGTCAGGTGAATACCATGTCAAGCCGAGTTAGCGAGTTTTGGGAAAACACAAAACGTATCGTAAAACTAGCACAGCAACCCACACGTCAAGAAATCTGGATGCAACTCAAAATTACTTTACTTGGCCTTTTCGTTGTTGGCGGCGCCGGCTTCGTCATCACTTTGATTATGTCAGTTGTTACAGGTTTATTTCCACCACCAGCAACCTAGGACGCATTTCGCAATTAATACTGAGGAGGCACATCGAATGGCAATTGAACCTACTAACATTTACATTGTGCGAACCACGATTGGACAAGAGAAGGGTATCGCTCATGTCATCTCCGGTCGTGTTACTAAGCGCCAGGTAGACCTGAAAGCCATTCTCGTGCCTGAACCCTTGAAAGGCTATATCTTCATTGAAGCTCGCAGTCCCCGCGAAGTAGAACTCGCCATTGCGGGTATTCCCCATATCAAAGGCATCATTCCGGGAAAGATCCTCATCAACGAAATCGAACATATCCTTGTCCCCCGACCCCCCACTGAGGACCTCGTAATAGGTGATATTGTTGAGATTACTGGTGGACCATTCAAAGGGGAACGGGCTCGTGTGATGCGAATCGACACTTCGAAGGATGAAATCACCCTCGAACTCTTCGAAGCACCCTCACCCATTCCGGTTACTGTTCACGCAGACTTCATCCGCATCGTCGAACGCCAAGAACGTGAAGAAGCCGAAGAAGAGGAGGAACTCCTCGAACTATAACCCTGACCAAGACACCAGGTCTAAGTAGAGGCAGAACATTTTTAAATCGCCTAAAGCTCATGGAGCTGAACTCAACCCAGAGGAACCACTCACAATGGCCAAAGTCACCTGCGAAGCACTCGTCGAAGGCGGCAAAGCATCAGCGGGACCCCCCATCGCCCCAGTCCTGGGTCCCACGGGCGCGAACCTTTTCCAAATCGTAACGCGTATCAACGAGTTGACTGAGGATTTGAAGGGGTTGAAGGTGCCGGTGACCATTGTTGTGGATGATGATACGAAGGAATTTGAGATTACCGTGGGGCTTCCTCCCACCTCAGCTCTTATCATCAAAGAAGTTGGTGTTGAGAAAGGCACTGGTGCCACAGGAACTGAAATCACGGGTGATATCACCTTTGACCAGGTCCTATCGGTGGTTCGTGCGAAGGAAGCCGATCTTCTGGGAAGTTCACGTAAAAACCAAGTGAAATCTGTACTCGGTACTTGTGTGAGTATGGGCGTCACCATTGATGGGAAAGACGCTCGTACAGTACAACAAGAAATTGATCAAGGCCTCTATGACGAAAAACTGCAGGCCTAATCAATGGTGAGTAATGACAATGTCAATAAAATTGGATAACATCCTTTCTGCTGTCAATGAAGCGCAGAAAAATTCGAAGAAACGTAAATTCGAAGAGTCAATGGAAGTAATTGTCAACCTGAAGGGAATCGATCTCAAGAAAGGCGGCAAGCAGCTAAACGTAGATGTCACTCTTCCCCATGCCTTTGGTGAAGCCGTCAAAGTTGCCATCATCGCTTCAGGGAACTTTGCATTTCGCGCAAGAGATGCGGGTGCTGCTCAGGTGCTCGAACCTGCGGATGTCGAGCGCTTTGAAACTGATAAGGATGGCGCAAAAGCTTTGGCTGAGGAAATGAATTTCTTCATTGCCCAAGCCGATTTAATGCCCCTCGTGGGACGCGTTCTTGGACCTTTCCTTGGTCCTCGTGGAAAAATGCCACGACCGGTTCCCCCTAATACAGATCTTAAGAAACTCCTCTCAGAATTTTCAAGCTCTGTAAAATTACGTATGCGGAAAACCCTAGTACTCCAAGCTAAGGTTGGAAAACGGTCCATGGAGTCAAAAAAAGTCGCTGAGAACATTCAAGCGGTCGTTAATGTTCTCGAACGGAATCTTGACAAAGGTATGCAAAATATCGATGAAATCTATACCAAAACCACCATGGGTCCAGCAATTAGAATTGAAATATAACGAGATGGTGCAATACAATGAGTTCAGGACAACAGCCGCAAACAGAAAAAGATGTTCCTCGGACTACTAGAGGACGTCCTGTGCCACAAGCCAAACTAGCTGACGTAGGCCATCTCATTTCGCTCCTCGAGAAATATGATTACATCTCACTACTTCGCACTGAGCAAATAGGATCGAAGCAATTACAAGCGATTAAGAAAGCCCTTCGTAATAAAGCCATCATCAGCATGGCTCGTAACTCTCTCATGATTCGAGCTCTTCAAAACGCCTCACAGAAGAAAAAGAATCTCGACAAACTCATTCCATTCGTGGAAGGCTCCTCTGCCTTTGCTTTCACTGATATCAGTCCATTCGAACTCAGTGACCTCCTATTACAAAACAAAGCTAAAGCCCCAGCGAAAGCAGGAACCGTCACACCGGATGATATTATTATCGAGGCAGGAAACACCGGTTTCCCACCTGGACCTCTCATCTCAGAACTGGGTCAAGTGGGACTAAAAACCCGAATTCAGGGTGGTTCCATTTGGATAACCCAGGACCATGTCATTGTAAAAGCGGGAGAAACCGTAAATCGTGCACAGGCATTGGTCATGTCACGTCTGGGCATGGAACCCTATGAAATCTTTCTCAGACTAACAGTCGCATATGATAACGGCATAATCCTTTCACCCGATGTCTTCGAAATCCGCAGGAGTAATGTCGTAGATCAACTGACGCTTGCAGGTCAAGAGGGATTTGCCCTCGCAATGACTATGAGCTATATAACTGCAGAGACAACTCCCCTGCTTCTACAAGAAGCCGCAACTGCCGCTCGAAGCCTTTCACTCTTCGCAGGCATCCTAACCAATGAAACAAGCGATCAGATCCTCGCTCAGGCTGAACAAGGCGCAACAGCCCTCGCCCAAGCTGTACGCCGCAAGGACCCTAAGGCTATGCCTAACTAACTCGGGCGTAATTAAGACAAAAGATTAAAATACGGCTCAACGGAAGCGTTCCCCCTCACAGGTACTGCTCCTGTCTTCCACAAAAAAGGAGGACGATAACAAAATGGAATACATTTACAGTGCAATGCTCCTTCACAAAGCAGGTAAAAAAGTCAACGCTACAGGTCTAACCAAGGTGCTCGAAGCCGCCGGCGTTTCACCTGACGAAGGTCGCATCAAAGCCCTTGTTGCGACACTTAAAGACATCAACATTGACGAAGCCGTCAAAGCAGTTCCCGTTGCTGCAGCTCCAGTCGCGGCACCAGCTGCTACAGACGCGCCAGCTGATAAGCCCGAGAAGGAGAAGCCAAAGAAAGAAGAAGAAGAAGAAAAGCCAGAAGAAGTTGCAGGCCTCGGTGCACTCTTTGGCTAGATCCTCCTATGAGCACTCACTCCTTTCTTCTATTTTCACTCTAACCTCAGTTAGTCATGAATAGGTAATTTTCAACCAGTTCATCACCTAGTGTCCTCGCCGGAGGTACCAGCCTAGATCCCGTTGGTTCTTGATACTGGGCTCTCCTGTTTGAGTGGTCTTTAACTGACCATATCCCAGGCCTTCATGATGTTCATTTATGACTAGGAGTTTGGTCGTTTCATTCACATTCGATGGTAACTGCGTGATATGTTGGGATTCTAGTTGGTGGCCGTAGAGAAATCGTTGCTCTCCATCTTGATTAGTAACCACTCTTACAGAATCTTTCATAGACTCAGCAAGGTGAGCGAGTGCATGTAAACTAGGCTGTAATGCGCCTTGACTAAGTTCACCGAGAAAAAGCCCAAGGAAGTAAGGGTGACGGTGTGAATGAATCTGCTGGTATAGGTCCCATACTGCTGAAGTTAACAGATAGACTTCCACTCGACGGCCTTTGGCTAGCAGCAGGTGATATTTTTTGAGAAATTGTTTGACTGCTTTCTCAGGAACATATTCGGCTAGTCCCTGTCGTATTTGCTCTTCTTCCGCGGCTGATGGAGGAGTGAAAATTAAGCGAATTTTACCATTTTGCAAATGAAAAAGCCCTCCATTTGATGTTTATAGGGATAAAACCGTCGAGTTCGATGCAGCGAGTTATCAAATCGATGACCAAATGCCTCTATGAGTCCTGGATCTCCGATAGGCAACTCGGTATCGACAATTCGAACTGGACACTGGCGTAAGGCAAAGTCAATAATTTCTTCATTTTCTTCCGGCGCAAAGGAACAGGTAGAATAAACAAGAACGCCTCCTACACGCAATAATTGAGAGGCTGCAAGAATGAGCTTTTGCT
>JAEOSA010000017.1 GCA_016840595.1 Candidatus Hermodarchaeota archaeon
GTCCGTTAACACCAACACAGAATTAATCTGAACAGGTATGATCTCATCATTAGCTAAGAATAAATCATAATAAGCATCATACGGTTGACTATATTTTATTCCATAATTTGATAAGCGATTCCTACTTCTTGCTAAAATCTCTCCTATTTTCATGGCATATCACTTTTTTTGATTATTTATCATGAACTATGTTTTGATTTTTTCGTTCGTTTTTGGTTTTATTTAATTCGTTTAAATGACAATCTGGACGAGAATAATGGCAATGGCGGTACCTACTCCGATGAAAAAGGTTTGAAATCCTTGGACTAATGGATTCATTCGTGCAACTTTTCCAATGTAGAATCCTAATGCGAAGAGAATGATTAAACCAATTAGAATTGACAATATTACAGCAAAATTCCATGCCATAATCCCAAATGCTGAGATAATTATTGGAACAAGGCACAGCAAACCTGTTATGAGCGGAGCTACTCCATCCAGAAATGCAGATAAGACTATTACAAAGTTAGATGCTCTACTAGGAAGTGTCTTATCCAATTTTCGAAGCATCGCTTTTTCTAATTGTTGTAACTGTTCGCGTTGGATAAGTCGCTCTGCGAAGTAGGTTCCCGCAAATCCTGAAAACATCATAGCAATACATGCTCCGATTCCCGCCCTTACTACTGTGACTGGATTAATGAATAGCACAAAGTAGCTTCCTAAAATTAACCCGATAACTGTCAGGGTTCCGTCAAAGGCATTTGTCGCAAAATAGCGACGTGTAATTGCCCCTGAGTGAGAGATTTTCGCCAATTGCCTATATCGTTCTATCCGTTCCATCTTTTTCATTTCCTTTGTTATATAGATGCTCCATCATTTCTGGCTAGTAATCTCAATCTTAAACATGCGTGTGAACTGTTAGATTGGGGATTGGGAGTGTTTTGTAAAATTGTTTGAATAAGCGTGTGTTTTTCTTGCCAAAAATAAAAATGGCCATTTGTATGTCGACACTGGTAAAATGGTGCTGATTTCGATCAATGCCTTGGTATGTCATATCGGCTTCTTGTAAATCCTCTGCAAGATTTTGAAGTCGTGGAATAAGCTGGTCTACAAACTGATCCCGATTGTAACGATAGGAGTTTTCCGTGTAGACTGAAAGTCGGGGAACTCCTTTGCCACGTCCATCATCTTCTAAGATAAAGTTAATATTTCCAATTGCTTCGAAAACGTTGGGAATATCGTATTCAGCCCATTGGAGTATCATTGGGTGAGCTTTTCGGCTGAAGAATTGAGCCAGAAACCGATCTAGAATCGGAAACACTCTTCCAGAGAGGAAACTTAATTGCGCCGTGCTCACAGGTAAGTTGCAATCGGGGAATCGCATTAAATCTAAGGCATTTTTTAAAATAATGTTTGGTGTTTCATTAGTGATCGGTAGCAGCTTTTGGAGTTCACGGACTCGCTTGGGATCTTTATCAAGTTGTCTAGCATATTTATCGGTAATTCCTGCTTGATTACGCGTCTTCCACCTGTGTATTTGCATTAGTGTGCTTGCAAGCCTTTCGACTTTCCCAGAAGAAGCAGCTGCAATAGCATTTTCTTTAAACTCGACAATTTTGTTTTCAGTTTTAATTCGTGATCGATTGAGAGGCCACCGATACTGCTCACGCCAAAATTGGAAGAAATCTGCTACACGTCGGTCAATCATGTTTTGTCCCTCTAATTCTATATGAAATTACATCGGCTGAAGCAAACAGGGTTAACTGAATAAAAATGAATCCTGGAAAATTCTAATCGCTAATAATCCAGATTTTGAAGTTCCTTGACTGGTTGTAGGTCAGAAATTAAGAAAGAGGAAAAATAGCTGTCATTTTATAAGAAGAAGGGGTGTTTTGTGAATAAAGCGTAAAAAAAGGTTACATTGGATAATTTATAGCAATTTGCTATGCGAAAAGTGAACTGCTTTTGCAATGATTGTGTGGTGTTTCGTTTGACTGTAAATGAATGGAAGCAGAATGTACTCGACCATGTTGATATGCTCGAAGGGGAACTGGTTGAGTTGTGTCAGGATCTTATTCGCATTCCTAGCTGGGATCGTGAAACCCGGGGGGAAGCGGAAGTTGCCCATAGAGTTGGGAAAACATTAGAAAAACGTGGGATTCAAACCGAGTATGTGGCGTCCCATCCGAATATCGATAACTTGGTGGCCACCTGGAGCGTGAATGAAGGGAAGCGGCTTTTGTTTAATGGTCATGTGGATGTTGTCCCTCCAGGCGAGGATTGGACGGTGGAGCCTTTTGCTGCTGAGATTCGAGATGGGCTAATCTATGGGCGGGGAGCTATGGATATGAAAGGGGGAGTAGCCGCTATGACGATGGCGTGTTGTGCTTTGCATGATCTTGAGGTGCCGTTGAAAGGAACGTTGATTCTTAATGCGGTAGGCGATGAGGAACGGCAGGGAACATTAGGAACCACTTGGTGTATCGAAAATGCTTGGGAGAAAATCAAAGCAGATGCGGCTGTGATTCCTGAACCTTCGGGAATGGGGCAACTTGGTTATGCAGTGAATATCGGTGAAAAGGGCCCAGTGTGGGTTAAAGTGACAACAAAGGGTAAGAAGGCACATGGTAGTATGGCATCAGCTGGAAAAAACGCAATTACAATGATGTTGAAGTTGCTTCAAGCTTTAGAAGAAGCGAAACTCCCTTCAATTCCACCTGTAATAACCCGTGAGGAGGTAATTTCCCAATTTGGCACTGCTTTGAATAAAGAGCCGCAACAGATTGAATCACTTATCCAAGAAGATGGTGAATCCAACCGACTCTCAGCCGTGCTAGAGGGATTAAACGGTACCTCAATGAATATTGGGACAATAATGGGAGGGGTATTAACTAACGTTGTTCCAGATCGCTGTGAGGCTCAAATTGATTTTCGAATTTTACCAGGACAAAAACCAGATGAGATGATAGACTTCATTCGGTTTCATGCAGAGAGACTAGGTATTTCAGCAGTTTGTGACATGGAGATTATCGAAGCAATTGAGGGAAGTGCTGTTCCCAATCATGAAGAAAATAAGCTAGCGACAACACTATTCAACGCTTCAACAGAAATAGCAGGACCCACGGCGTTCTTTCTGGTTCCTTTTGCGACTGATGGTCGGCTGCTTCGTCGTGCGGGTATTGAATCCACTGTAGCTTATGGTCCAGGGAACACGGCCTTAGCCCATACCGCTGATGAGAATCTGGCGATTGAAGACTTGATAAAAGTCACTAAGGTCTTCGCAATTTCAATCATCCGATATCTCGGTGTCAAGCACTAGCTGATATCAAAATTATGTGCTAGAAGTTCTAGGCAGGACGGAAGATGAGCCGCATTGTCTTCTCTTCTGAGGTAGGTTGAGGTACTTCTTCAAAATCAGCTTTTACGGCGTCTCCAACATGGATGTTTTCAGGTTTTAAGGGATCTACGTCTACCAATCGAGCACACACTGAAGGGCCTTCCTTTAATTCGACGATAGCTACAATATAGGGGACATCGTCACCATAGGAGGTTCCTGCAATATGGATGACTGTAAAGGAGCGGAGATTTCCATCTCCACTCAGTTCAGTCCAGTTCGTGGTTTTGTTATTGCAATTGGGGCAAAAGAGTCGTGGAGGTAAGGCCAGTTCGTTACAATTCGGACATTGAGCAGCACAAAGTTTTCCTTCATTGATTAAGGCGAAATAGTTCTTGATTGTCGTTTCTTCACTCATTTTCCTCACCATCGCTCACAAATATGAATTGCGCAAGTTGCGCCTGTCCCACCGACATTATGGGCTAGTCCTACGTTCGGAGAGCTAACTTGGCGTTTACCCGCCTCGTTCCGAAGCTGATGATAGAGTTCAATTATTTGAGCTACACCTGTAGCGCCGACTGGGTGCCCTTTTGCTTTAAGCCCACCACTAGTGTTGATGGCTACTTCACCATCGAGTTGGGTTAGCCCTTCTTCGACTGCAGGTCCACCTTTGCCTGGTTTGAAGAACCCAAGGTCTTCGGTGGCAATGATTTCAGCAATTGTGAAGCAGTCGTGAACCTCAGCGAAATCAACATCTTGAGGATGGATTCTCGCTTGTTTATAGGCGCGATAGGATGCGGTACGTGCAGCATATAGGCCGGTTAGATCCGTTCGGTCGCATAGGTTCATGGTGTCGTTAGCTTGCTCAGAGGCAACAATTTTGACAGGTGCGTCCGTGAATTTTCGGGCTTTCTTGTTCTTGGTTAAGATAACTGCGGCAGCTCCATCAGTAATGGGTGAACAGTCGAATAGCCCGAGAGGCCAGGCAACCATTCGTGATGAAAGGGCTTTCTCCAAGGTGATTTCTTTTTGATACTGGGCTAACGGATTATGAACTCCATTCTTGTGGTTTTTCACTGCAACGGCAGCTAGCTGTTCTTTTGTCGTCCCATATTTCGCCATATGTGCAACAGCAAGAATTGCAAAAATTCCGGGAAACGTGATACCGGGTTTGGCTTCAAATTTTGAATCTGCAGCCATGGCTAAGGTTTCAATGACTCCCGGAGTAGGTAGGTCTGTCATCTTTTCTACGCCTGCTGCCATAACTACGTCGTGTTGTCCAGATTCAATGGCTAAAATAGCAGCCCGTAAGGCAGTGGCAGATGAGGCGCAGGCTGCTTCACATTTTGTTACTGGAATGCCTTTCATACCAGCAAAATCAGCCATTAATGGTGCAATGTGCGTTTGCCGGTTGAATTGATCCGCTGAGAGATTACCAATGAAGGCAGCTTCCACATCTTTGGGTGTTATTCCAGCTTCTTCAATGGCTTCATGGGCGGCCATGGCGAAAAGTTCGCGTAGATCATACTCATCGTGCCTTCCAAACTTGGTTTGTCCAGCACCAACGATGCTAACGTTAATCAAAAGATACACCTTGAAATGTGTGGATACTGTGGCATTGAAGATAGTAGGATGTAAAAACCAATTGCTTCATCCAATGCTTTTGGAAGGATCATGAGAGGTACTGGGTGGTTACCAAGGGGAGAGCGAAGCGACGGCTTTGTCAGGAACTTTTCCTTTCTCTACATCACTTAGAGCGTTATCGATGATTCCGAGAGCTCGATCTGCCTCTTCTTGAGTGAGATTAAAAGCAGGACATACTCGAAGTACAGATTCACCAAGAGTTGTTAGGATAAGACCTAGCTCGCCTGACCGCCAACACACCTTGGAGGCTTCAAGTCGCGCAGGTTCTCGTGTCTGTTGATTCTTGACCAAATCTACGCCAATCAGCATACCCTTACCGCGAACATCGCCAATTAGGGAGTGATCTTTTTTCATTTCTTCGAAACGTTTCTTCAGATAGGCACCCATCTTTTTACACTGCGAGATGAGATTTTCTTCTTGAATCACATCCATCACAGCCATAGCCACAGCACAGACAATTGGGTTGGCAATGCCTGTACCAATTGCGGAAGGGGGTTTCAATTCATCCATTACCGAAGCCCGACCAATCACACCACTCAACGGAACTCCTGCAGAAAATCCCTTCCCAAAGGCAACTAGATCAGGTGTTATATTATACTGTTCTGACAGAAACCATGAACCGCAGCGTCCACATCCCGTTTGAATCTCATCAAGGGCAAGGAGCATACCGTGTTGCTGACAAAGCTCCTCAAGACCTTTCAGCCATTCGGGAGGCGGAAAGATATATCCTCCATCTGACCCAACGGGTTCCGTAATAATTGCAGCGACTTCTTCCGGAGGTACGAGATGTTTTAGTACTGTTTTCAAATAATCCAAACAAGCCAATCCACAACCGGGATATTCTTGCTTGAAGACGCATCTGTAGCAGTCGGCAAAGGGAACATGGTAAATCTCTGGAATAAAGGGCCCTAAATACCGGCGTTGCACTGTAGAAAATGCACTCAAAGATAACGCGCCATACAGCGCTCCATAATACCCTTTAAGAAACGTAATTATTTTTGTTCGCTTAGTCCCCACTCTAACAAGTTTTACTGTGAGATCCATGGCAGCGGCGCCAGCTAGCTGAAAAATCGTCTTTTTCGAAAAATCTCCGGGAGGCAGTTTATTTAGTTTCTCAGCTAGGTCAACAGCTAGTTCATGATATCCGTAAAGCGGGGGGTGATGAATTAGTTGATCTGCTTGTTCTTTGATAGCTTTAACTACAGCCGGATGCCGATGCCCAATAGGAAGTGCGGCTGCTCCACCAAGAAAATCAATATATTCATTTCCATCCTTGTCCCACACCTTGGAGCCTTCAGCACGAACTGCGACCACGGGGTAGTAGGCTAGCCGGAGCGCTTGTCCAATCGCTTTCCTATCTCGTTGGACTACATTCAATCCTTTCTTAACGACACCCATTTAGATCATCTTCATTTGACTTCAATTCAGATTACGAATAACAGGATGAATTCTACTATTAGAAATAGAATAGTGATACTACCAAAAAAAGGGATTAGTCAAGAGGGTGACTCTTCTACCTCTCTACCTTGTTTGATTTCCCCATATTTGACCAGTGACCAAATGGCTTTTGCTGCGCGCGCCGGAGTAGGAAGTGTTGGAATGCCTGCCTCCTCAAGAAGCCGGGCCCCCCTCATTGTAAACCGACCACCCGAAGTGCAAGCGACCAGTGGTTTATCATATTTCCGAACTATAGAGAGAAGGCGTTCAACGATATCGAGATCAAGTAGTGGCACTTGCATCATTACAATTGCAATAGCTGCATCATAATGGGGTGTTCCTAGTAGTGTATCAAATGCAATTTGGTAGCGTTCAGCATCGGTATCACCCGTTAAGTCAATGGGATTATTAACACTGCAATAGCCGGGGAACGCTGACCGAAGAATCTGTTTCTCCTTTTCAGGTGGTTCGGGAACACGTAATCCTAGGGCGTCACAGGCGTCAACCGCCATCACTCCTGCGCCTCCTGCATCAGTGACTATTAAGATGCGATTACCCTTTGCAGGAGGTTGAGAGGCAAGGGTTTTCGCCATTTCAAATCCGTCTTCAAAGTCAAGAGCATTAATAATGCCTGCTTGATGGAACGCAAAATCATAAAGACGGGCGTCTCCAGCCAATGCACCAGTATGACTGACCGCAGCAATAGATCCACGGGCTGAACGTCCTGCTTTGACAACAATGATTGGTTTTTCTTGGGTCACTATTTTTGCTGTTTGAAGATATTGTCCACCGGTACTTGGGGAAAGACCCTCTAAATATTCGACAATGACCCGGGTTTCAGAATCCTTTCCGAGATAGTCGATGAGATCGATTTCGTTGACATCCGCTTTGTTACCAAAACTAACGACACGACTAACCCCTAGCCCAGATTGCGCATTCATGTCAAGAACGGCGGCAGCAAAAGCTCCACTTTGACTAATGAAACTGATGTAGCCTTTCCCCGGTCGACCCATCCGTGATGCAGGCAAAAACGTGGTATCGACACCAGTATTGGTATCGTAGACGCCAATACAATTTGGTCCTATGACGCGTATACCACTCCGTTGAGCAATTTCGACGATTTGTTGTTCAAGATACGCCCCTTCAGATCCGATTTCTTTGAATCCCCCACTGATGATAATGACTGCTTTGACTTCCTTTTCTTCGCAGTCAAGCATGATTTTGGGGACAATACCTGCAGGAACTGCAATTACAGTGAGGTCAATAGGATCAGGGACTGAGGAAACACGTTCATAACTTGTGATGCCCAAGACATCCGTCGTCCGCGGATTAACGGGATAGACAGTGCCTTTGAAAGCGGGTTTGAGGAAATTTCGAAAAATCACTCCACCAACACTCGCTTTTCTTGCCGATGCACCGACGACGGCTACCGTTTGAGGATTGAAAAACGGTCCTAAATCCGCTGTCATGGTAATTGTCCCTCAATCGACCTCCAGTATCCTCCCTAGTAGTTCTT
The DNA here is from genome assembly GCA_016840595.1 of Candidatus Hermodarchaeota archaeon. The sequence continues at coordinate 7,911 of JAEOSA010000017.1, forward strand.
CGATTATTTAGAGAGGGGCACCGTGAACGTCCATCTCGAAGTCTGCTACGAGATTAGTAATTGTGTCGAGTACGCCTTTGAGGCTGCGAATCTTGGATACGGTTTCCATGATATCTCGCATCCCCTTTTGCTCGATTTCGACGACAATGTCATACATTCCGAAAAGCTTGTGAGATTCCTGTATTGCAGGTATCTTACTTAGTTCTCGGAGTATTTTGTCTTCTCGGTGGGGAATTACTTTGACGAGGACATATGCTTTGTAGATTTGTATCCACTCCTATGTTTTGGGTTTGAGTAATTGGGTGAGGTGATAGGCGTTCTGTAGGGTTGTGACTGCTCGGTGAGAGTTGGAGTATATGGGAATGTTTAGGCGTTCAAAGCTTTGAATGAGGAGATTGTCTCGTTCGGTGGCTGGGATTACGGCGACAATAGTTTTTGGTGTGTCAAGGGTTTTGAGACGTTGGCGGAGCATAACGTAAAGGTAATCGGGGTCGATATTGGGCGAGTCGGGGAGAAGACTGAGAATGACGCTGTGAATATTGGGATCCGGTAGGATGAGGCGTAGAGCGGTATCGAGGCGGACTTCGTCAGCATTTGTGTATAGACATATGGGGTTTTCGCAGCGGCAGTAGGGAGGGAGATGGTTTTTCAAATTTTGTGAAGTGTCTTTGTTGAATTTTGCCAATTGTAAATCAGAGGCATGGATTGCACTCGCAGCATAGACACAATAGGCTCCAAAATTTGAGATGGTTGCTACACCGGGTCCTTGAGGGAGGGGTTGGGTTTGACAGATCAGGGCTAAGTCGACTGCACGGCCCCAGGATGGAGTCACCATGAGGTGGTGTTGTTCTGCAAGAGTCCTTGTGAGAGGTTCGATGTTTTCTCCTGTTCGTCGATGTAATCCGAGTTGGGTTGTGATTTCTTCAGGAAAGAGTGAGACAATTATTGGTTTCTGAGCCCTATGAGCCCGCTGAATAGCCGCTTGAAATTTCTTGAGATTTGATATTTGCCCAGCGCCAAACAGTATGACTTGGGTGGCTTTGTCTTGTGTGAAGAAAGAGAGGAGTTCAGTTTCGTTTGTTCCTAATGTTTCTCCAAGATCGACAAATCGAGAAACTCCGCATCGATATTTGGTTAATTGTTCCAAGAGGCCGTAGGCAACATCACGATTATCAGTAATAACTCCGGTAGCCCCTTTGGGCGGTCGAGGTAATACTTCAACAGGAAAGGGAAGCATATCCAGATTTGTCGTAGCATCAAAGAATCCAGCACTACGAGGACCTATGACGGGACAAGGGAGTTTTGAAATCACCTTGTTTAATTCATCGAAAATGGACGGTGTGAGTTCAACGAGAAGCAGAATTGCTAAGGGTTGGTGTTTCCCAATGAGAAGAAGAGTTTTCGCGAACTCTTTTATTGGTGTAGCGATAATCCAGAGATGCTCGCCTTTGGGAACTTCTGTGATTTTCGAATAGGTCGGGGACCCGAAAACTTGGGCTTCTGTGGGATTAACATAATAGACAGGTTCGTTGAAATCTTTGATTAGTGATCGAGCAACTTGAAAACCGAAAGAGCGGGGATTCGCACTGGCTCCGACTAGCACGACGGATTTCCCTGAAAAGAGCTGTTTAATTGATTTTTTGGCTGTTTTAGAAGCCATTCGTGACACCGAGTGGTAGAGAACACCAGTAGTTAGTGCACGATTCTAGTGTGTTTTACTTAAAGAAGATTCGCAATTTGTAACAGAGTTGCGGGCTTGGCCTTATTATGGAGGGAAGAAGAATCTCCCTTTGAGAGACCCGTTATTTAACTTGAAAAATGCATGCGGGTTCTTTTGGCAAGTTGGCCAGTTGTTTTTCGAGTTCAGCAATTTGTGTTTTGTCCTTTGTATCTGTACCACTTGTAGCCGTCAGTTTAGAAAGCTTGTATTCTAACCGGGCTCGAGCGACATGGTTGAGACGTAGATTTGATTCCACCATTACTTCCTTTCCTCCGAGAGCATCTTTGATTCCAGTTAGATAAGGTGCACAGATGAATTCCTCACATCGAAGGCCATATTCGAGGTTCCCTTTGAGGATTCGGTCCCAAATAGGACAATTGTTGACAATGACCTTGTCCTTGGTTGTTTTGACAGAACGCCCAAACATAGCATTCCCTGTTTCAACTGTTTTCAGGATGTTCATTCCCTCAGCTTTGGCGAGTTCCCCTACTTTGCGCCCTGCGGCTAGCCAAGAGTTTTGGAGACTTTCAATTATGGATAAGGCTCCAACGCGATCACGCATACTCCACCATAACTCGTCCATCCAGGCTGTAATGAATTCTTGAAGGGTTTTGAATTGGTCCATCTTTTGCTCCACTCCAGTTCACTTGATGAGTTTTTTCTTGGGTTGCCAGTTTTGACCCCAAGTATCAACGTAGGTGATTTCTTCAGGTAATTGACGAGGAGGTCCCCGTATGCGAGGGTGTTTGGGATAGCCGATAGCCAAGAACATAATTGGAACCCAGTGGGGATGGGGAATGCCTAGCAGTTCAGAGATTTCTCGGACATCATCGAAGTGGTCTAATTGGACACTGGAGACACATGCACCAAGTCCTAGAGCAGTAGCAGCTAGCCAGCAGTTCTGCATTAGCATGCTTCCAGCGATGATGGAGTGACGGAGACTGCTCCATCCATAAACACCACCAGTTCCCCGTAGTGTTGGTTGCGAGTTCCCTACATGTGTGGCTTCGACGACTAAGGCGATGAGAAGGGGTGCTCCATCCGTTTCAGGTTCTCCTTTGATATATTCGAATCGCCGACCTGTAATGAGCCAATCGATAGTCCTTTCCCGGCTAGGAAGAGCTTCGACATAATCAAGACGGCGTTCTAATTCTTGACGAGGTGTAATACGGCCAAACAACTCAATAGTCCGATTCACGGCGATTTCTCCAATGCGTCGCTGTTTAGCTCGATCTCGAACGATTATGATTCGCCAAGGTTGTTGATTTTCGGCACTAGGTGCATATCCCCCGGCTTCAATGATTTTGTAGAGCAGGTCGTCACTGACCGGTTGATTCGTAATATAATCGCGAATAGCGTGGCGCTCTTTGATGAGATTCAGCATCATCTCGCTTGCAGAGTCATCCATTTTTTGCCACCAAAAGAATCTGGTCTTGCGGAACATAGGCAGGGCAACCCACCTATTAGTATTACCGGTTATACGTTTGAACTGCGAAACCACAGGTGGGAATTTTGAATCAACCGAGCTATTCAGCATCTTCTGATTCGTCTATAACGAATTTTTTCTTTCCTTTCACGACCTTTCCCTTGGGAGCATCTTTGGATCTTTTATCGCGAAGGGTACGAAGCACTTTTTGTCGTTCTTCTTCACTCAGATCCTTAATTTGTTCAAGGACACGCTGCTTTTCTTCTTCAGAGAGGCTAGGTAGTTCGTCGGGAGCAAGAACTTCGACTTGTGGTTTGGGTTGTTTCTGAGAAGCCGCGAGTGTGTGGAAGATTTCATCCCATTCTTCTTTGGGAAGTTTACGTAATTGTGCTGCGATACGATCTTTCTCGGTCTTACTCAGTGCAGGAAATGTTACAAGACGAGTCTGGAGTTCTTGCTCAAGCTCCTCGGATATTTCAGGTTCTTTGACTTTTCGAGCAAAGCGCGTTCCATCCGCCATTTGTTTCTTCAAGTCTTCTAGGAACCAGACTCGTTCAGAAGGAGGTATTTGTTTCATTTGTTGGAAGAGTTCTAATCTTTGTTCATATTCAAGCATTGGCAAAGCCTTGAGTTCGCCCCAAATCGCGTTATCTTCCGCATCTTTTTCACTCCAATCAATCTCAGCGGGAAGCACAGCCGCATTAGTTGGGAGGCCGATGGCCCCGTAATATGGATTGATGATATCTGACATTTGATCCGAACGATCTGCTATCCGGCTTACCTCACCTTTTGATAGTGTAGGTACTTCGCCCTTACCAATGGTTTTGGACATTTTCCGCATTTTCCGAACCATCCAGGGAACGGAGAATATTCTTGCATATGCTAACCAAATAACCAGAAGGATAATGATAACGATGGCAGAAATTGCAACTAAATTAACAATATTAGACAAAGTTGGATCTGGAGTGACAATTAGTGTTGATTGAGCGCTGGTATCTTGATAAATTGAGGAACCAGAGATTTCTATTAGGATTTGGTGGTCAACCGCTAAGAGTGGGGCAGGGATATTGATCATCGAATAGGTTCCATTATGATGGTTTTCTAAGAGAACAGAATAAATCCCAAGTCCAGCAATTGTGATGTTAAGATTTGCATCAGTGATGTAGATATTGTGATATGAGTCCATGAGAGTGACAGAGATGCTGAACAGATTACCAGCTTGAACAGAAATACTATTAGGCAATCCCATTATCTGCGTTGGAATTCGATTAATGCTTACTGGAATAGTAATCGGTTGTTCTCTCATTGTTTCTTTTGATGCAGTAATATAGATGGTGTAATCACCTGCAGCTAATCCGGATACATCGAGGGTTCCATTATAGATTCCTGGACCAACATTAAGTAAGGTGCCGATTGGCTGATCTAGCCATGCATATGTTACAAGAGCTTCATCGATGGGTAGTCCATCTATTGATGTAAAGTTCACTGAAATTTCAAATGGTTCGCCAATAACTGTGTCGACGGATTCAGTAACTAAAGCAATGGCGGTTTCAATCGGAAGGATATAGACAAGAACTGTTCCGAATCCTGGATTGTACTTAGTATCATTGGCTGCTTTAATTGTGATGGGGTGATTAAATAGAACATCTGCGTTAGCAAAGAAAGATATATTGTAAATGCCATTCCCAACAAGAATCATTTGGATAGCACTACGACCAGCCCATTGGTAGGTTACATTGGCATCATCTACTGGAATGCCCTGGAGATTGGTAACGTTCACAGTAATTGTAATTAGTGTATTATAGGTAACAGAGAGCTGTTCTGAAGGCGGTTCTAATACTTCTACATTGATTGGAATAGCAGTGATAATAATTGTTACAGGAATTTCCAGGGTTTCATAATGAGGAAGAAGACTAGCTGTAATCGTCAAATCATGCGGGCCTTTTTCGCGTCCAGTAGTGTTTAGTTCAATAATATACCAACCATTTCCCAGTTCATAGATTGTGTAGTAAGTAGCATTCCAATCTGAGGTGATTTCTGAGGAGTTTAGTCCAATACCACCATGGTCTAAGTCAAAATAATGAATAGTGATATTTAGATTAGTTCCAAACGTGAGGCTAGGGACGTACTGAGGATCTACTGAAATTCCCGCTCTAATTGTTCGGATAATAAAGCTATGCCGATTGCTGCTATCCCTGTAATGCGTCCGGCTGGCAAAAATGTTAATTTCATAGCTACCCTCTAAACGGCTATTCGTTTGAATTATCAATAGATAGGCATTGTGAGTGGAATTGAAAGTAGTGATACTCCAGTAGAATGCATCCCAATCACACGTTATAACTGCATCAGTAATTTGTTCATTAGGTGTATGATCGGTATCAACGAATTGGAGAAAGAGGGTGAGTGTATCCCCCCATGGAATAGAGGTTCCGGGCTCATAGTTGGCGATATAGAGAATGGTTTGTCTGTCACGGACTTGAAAAGAGACCGAGGCTTGAGCTGTCAAGTAGTGATCTTTGGTGATTGTAAATTCGAGAATGAAGTTGACTGTTCCTGCAGCGATCTTCGTTGTGTTTAGAGTGATTGAGTATGAGCCATCTAGATTGTCTACTATCCAGTAGTCATCGGTTTGATTATCTTGCCAAGAAAAGGAAATAGTTGCACCTGAAATCCCTACAAGGTTGTCTAGGTCATCATAATTGAGAGTAATATTTACTAAATCCCCCCAAGGTACTGAGGAAGGATTAGCAAACCCAAAACTTTGAGTCCAAATCTCGCGGATTGTAAATTCATAGTATTGACTTTGTGATGTATAATTGACTCGTGTGAAAGTAATGGTGATATAATATGTTGCTTCGAGGTCTCCACCGTTGAATGTGATAGTATAGGTTCCATCGAGATTATTCACAGTTGAATAGTTCCCTTTTAATCCACTATAAGTAACGTCAGTAGTTGCATCAGAGATTCCAACCGGAGAACCTGTTACATTATCGCTGAATGTAAAGGTGAGAACGAAATCCGTACCCCAAGGCGTAATATAGGTTGATCCTGTGTGATTCCTTGACAGAAGTGTAGCACGTGATTCAACAAATACTGTAATCAGAATTGTTTGATCTGCGTGATCAGGATATGAAGCATTCACTTGAAGCAGGTTTAATCCAAGGTCCAAAGTGGCAGTATTCAAATTGTAAGTATAATAGCCGGATGCAGCGGGAACAAGTGGATAGAGGTTTGTCCCTCCAACGAGCAGATTTACAGTTGCCCCAGCGATTCCGATTAGGGTTGAAGAATTTTCATAATAGACCGTGATGTTGAATATTTCATTCCAATAGAGATGTACTTCATAATTATCAGACACTGGGTTAAATTCTGTCCAACCAGAACCAAAGCCTTCTGGGGGATAGGAAATCACTGTCTGAACGGCATCAAGGTTAGTCCCATAATCAACAATGACGATAATAATTGTGAAATCTATTTCTATGAAATCCCAAGAGGCATCAATTCTTACTGAAACATTGTACTTGACAGCATCGACACCAATTGAGTAACTTAAATCAATTTTGTTGAATGTTCTATCGGATGTATTGTGACTGAAATGATGTGAAGCGATTGGGCTTCCAAATCCAGAACCAGTATCTTCGTAATAGTCATATTCGACGTGAACCGCAGGCCAAAATGATGACTCGTTTAAGACATATGCACTTCGATAGGGATCGAATAATTTGATTTGGCTCCAATAGCCCTGTGAACTGGTTGTTTGTCCGGTGTATTCATTTGATCCAGTAAGTTGTGTTGGCCGAATCATAATGAGTTCTAAATTGTTGATAAGATTAACAGTAAAGGTTACTTGTGTTCCTTCATCATAGCTTGCGTTAACATAGCCGTATCGGAATAATTCTACATGAAATTCTGCATTTCTGCTTGGTTCCATTAGAATAGTGGAAAATTCAAGTGAGTATGCACCCATGGTATTAGGAACCATTGGATCATATCGCGTTTGTCCGTTTCGGTCCACATACCGTATTTGGGCAGTTGCATCTGGGATGTATGAATTCGTTTCATTATTTTGCCATGTAACATTTACAGGGACAGATGAACCCCATATGTGGTCGGAATATTGTATTGGGTTTTCCTCTGTAGCTCTAGTCGCGACGACTAAAATGAAAGAGGATTGCATCATCCCACATTGGGTTTGGTTGTCGAATGCCACCGTGATTTGCCAGTGTTGTCCTATGTCGGCTTCTTCAATCGAAGGGATCTGCCAGGAGGGAGTAGTTAGCGAGTCAGTACTATCATCTATTGTGAAATTAATTGGTGTAATAGCGCTTAGCCACATTGATTCATTTGGATAGAAGATCGAGACGTTTGCAAAATTATCAGCTGATGGACCAACGGGTCGGAGGTGGGCTTTTACTCGGATATACTCGTCTTTAACGAGATACCCACTTGAAGTGACATTAGTCCAAGGTCCCGTGGATGTGGGACCTTTTTGAGCATAGACAGAAAGAACGTAGTTGGGGCTAGTGGCAAAGAACGAATAATTTTCACTCACGGTGGCTTGATCCAATTTCACAAACTGACTGGTTTCGTTATAGGCAAATTCAGTAATTGGACCGGATGTGTCATTTACTTCGTAAAGCGCCCACGCAGGTTCTAAGTATATCCCAAAACTGTATCCAACATGTCCACCAGGAGCGCCGATGGCTACAAAATATGTCGCTTGCCAATTTGGTGTACCATCAACAGGGGCAGTAAAGAAGGTGTTGGCGGCTTCGGTGTTAATTTGCTTCACATACATTGAGTAAGAATAGTGAAAGCTGATTGTGTCATAGGTTGATGTGAATTCAAAATCTTGAGAAGTGCTCCAACAGTCTACCAACGCGGTTTCACACATTTGGCTCGGGTCAGCGTAGATATTAACTTCGCCTGAAGAGCTTACAGTATCAATAACAGAGGTTCCATTAAGTTTCAATTCGGCTTCACTGGGTTTTACATACGAACCAATTTCATAGCGAAAGTTGTCAAAATAGATATGCCCTTCTACTTCAAGATTTTTAGAATCAGTCTTTTCTAGTGTAATACGTAAGCGTACTGGTCCGTTGACGGGAGTGGTTACAAAGTCATGGGATTCCCAAGTTGGTTCATGGTAGTCAGCGAGATTACGTGACCAGCTTCCTTTGACTTCACCTTCGTTGATAATCGAAACTGTTAGAATTAGCCAGTCCTGTTGAGTAACATCACCTGAAAACCGGACATCAAAATATAGCCTTAATGAGTCAGGAGTAATTGCAGATGTGTAATTGAAGTCATTATCAATATATGCAATTCTTTGGAAATTGACTCTACTGTAGGCTAGGGTCATATCCATGCAATAATTGGGATTGCCTCCCAGAACAGGATTTAATGAAAATGCAGTGGAATCAATGAGCGCATCAGCTTGGGTTAAATTCCATGTATCAGAAAAGCCGCTGACACTTTCAAAATCACCATTAGGTATGGGATCAGCTACACGTCGCAAATCGCTTACTTGCGCGTGGAGTCGATAACCGCGGTACACCGATGGAAACCAACTGTCAGCATATGTGAAAGTGGTCCCATTTGCTCCATTGGTGAATGTGGTGCTTTCATTTCGCGCAAATTCATGAACATCAAGAAGTGTTCCACTTCCCTGATAGGGACTATTTGGCGACGCCCTGACAGTAACCATCTGGTTAGGAATAATGGCACTAAGGGCGAGTGCGAAAAATAGTGCTATAACTAATAAGGGGGCTCCCTTTGCTTTGCTCACGTACCACACCTCGCGTAAATCCCGGGAAATCGCAATAGCTTATATCTATTGGCAATTATTCTTTATTCGTTTCTCGGTTTTATAGGTATTTTGTGAATTAATTATCTAGGCTATTGCGTACCCTTGTAGGGGGGTTGGAGTGTGGATTATTTTTACCTTTAAACTGTACTGAACTTGCTAGCTAGTATCGTACAAAAAGGGTGAATGGGGACACGAGTTGTGCCCCTATGTTATTGCAGTTAGCCACTTTGCCGTTCTGTTTCTTCGAGGGCACGGATGACTTCTTCTTGTTCCTCTTTGGAGAGCCCGCGTAATTGTTCCACGACGGCTTCTTTTTCGGCGGGTCCCAGGACTTCTAGGGCTTCGAGTCGGGCATGGACGAGTGGATCAACCCCTTCGGGGAGAACTGTGGGCTCCGCCGCTACTCGGCCAAAGCGGGTGCCGTCAGCCATTTGGGCTTTAAGGTCTTCAAGGAACCAGACACGGTCCTTGGCAGGAATGCGCTTCATCTCTTCGAAGAGTTCGAGCTTCTGATCGTGACCTAGACCTTCGAGTTTTTCAAGTTCCTGCCAGATGATTTCGTCTTCAGCTTCGCGTTCTTCGATGGTGATAGCAGCAGGTAGGACCGTCGCAGCGGCGGGTAAGCCAATGGCATCATAGGCAGGTTCAGCGATGCCGGACATGGAATCTGGTCTG
>JAEOSA010000148.1 GCA_016840595.1 Candidatus Hermodarchaeota archaeon
TAGCATGTATTGAACATAGGGTCGTGCGACTAATCCTGCACCGAGAACGAGTACCTGTTTCATCCCATTTTTTCCTCCTTTTGCAGTGGTTCCTGTTGATGTGTTACAAATACTTTTTGAGATACTCATATGCTGGCGTGAGTTTGCCCTGATACACAATGACAGCAGTCTTGACCTCGGGTGGGAGATCCAATTCCTCAAAAGGTACGGTGTAATCGGCTTTTGCGATGGGCGGAATAAATTGTCGGAGAGTTTCGCTAAAGGATGTGGATGCTTCACGAGGTAACTCTGTTGGCAAGTTATCTACTGCCATTACCGCCACCCCTCTTCCTTCGATTCCCATCGTTATCTTTTCCTCAATAGGGTCATAAATGAAGGTTGGATGGTCTGGCTTTGTACACTTGAGTGTGAACTCGATGGCTCCTTCAACATCACAGCTAATGTCTCCCACGATTTTGAGTCGAGGCTTCCCTGCGGTCATTTTCCAAAGTGTCCGGAGCTCCGTTTTTCTTACCATTCGTGGGTACTTATCGGTCCAGTAAATACAATTCATGAGAACCGTAAGGTGAGGGAGATGTTGAAAGAAGTTCGATTCATACATGGCTTTTCCATGGTCATAGTAATGTTGCAACTCAAAACTCGCTGATGGGTCCTTTGGACGGATCGTGTCTTCCTCACGGAAGACCACCTTGTATAAGGTATGTGTATCTGGTGGTAAATCCGTTAGCTCATCTGGCGAGACGGTTTTGTAAGGAAGTAAATCAAAGATTATCTGGGCTCCACGAGATGTATTACCATAGCCGATAAAGCCCACACAGAATGGTGCGAGTTCGGAGGCAAAGCCTTCAGTTTTAATTCGTTCTCCCACAGATTTGATGGCTGCCTTTAGTTCGTTGAGTCCTTCGTATTCATACGTCGGACGTAATTCCGAAAAGGGATTCGGAGTGATACCCTCTATAGTAAGGCGTTCTCCTAATCCACGAAGAGTCTCAGCCATGCCAGCTAGTCCCGCCCAGTTACCAAAGAAAACGAGTCGGCGTCCCGAATCTACTTCGACAATGCGTTCATAATCAATGAGTGTTGTTCCCATATCTAGCATCTGTTGTAACATGGCCATATTGTATGGCTGTCCCTTAATGACATGGGCAAAAAAGAGGTAGACTTTCCCGGGTTCAAATACTTCTTTGGGAATCTCCTTCAATCCGAAAATCACTGACACTTGACTATCTTTGAGTTTACTGATTGAAGCGCCAGCCTTCTCATACGTGTCTACTGAAAAGGCTCGTTGTTCGGAGGGTTCCACGATAACTTCAATGTCATGCTTTTTCAAGAAACCCTGCACATCTACAGGTACAATAGGGGTTCGCAGTTCAAACGCCTTATCCTCCCGACGAATACCAATCTTTCTCATCATAGAACACCTCTCATGATGATACAAGTATTTCTACGTAAGGAGTTTTCGTTCGACTATCAGAGTAAAAAATCTGGTGCCTGCTCAAAGAAACAGTGAACGTTCATCAATTCAGTAAACAATCTAGAAGATATAAGGCTTTCAAAAACACATGTGAAGCAGAGTTGACGAAAATGCTTGACAGTGTTTTGAAAAAAATCGATGAAAATGCCAATCGTGCCATTGAGGCAGTAAAGGAAATTTGCAGCATTCCCTCCGTGGCAGCCAAGAAGCAAGGCATTGATGAGACAGCGAATCTCCTCATGAAAATGCTGGAAGATGTTGGCATTGAAACTCAACTTCATCCCACGGCTGGTTCCCCGGTAGTAACTGGACATCTTGATGTTGAGGCGAAACGGACCCTCTTATTCTATGATCATTACGATGTACAACCCGCTGAACCCCTAGACCTTTGGGATTCACCACCCTTTGAACCCGAGATACGAAATGGTAGGCTCTATGCACGAGGTGTCGCAGACAATAAAGGTGATACACTATCACGAATTTGGGCTCTCCGCGCATACAAAGAAGCTGGGGTCAAGCTTCCAGTCAATATCAAATTTGTCGTTGAGGGTGAGGAAGAAATTAGCAGTCCCAACCTTCCGGATTTTACTAAAAAACATGCTAATTTCCTCAAAGCCGATGGCGGGATCTGGGAATTTGGGAGTGCTGGATTCGATGGCACTCAGGAAGCCTGGCTTGGACTTAAAGGAATTCTCTATGTACAATTTGAGGTTCAACGCATTTCCCATAATGCCCATTCCAGCAATTCATCTATTCTCCCATCTGCGCCGTTCCGACTCGTCTGGGCTCTAAGCTCACTAAAGGATGAAAAAGAACGCATTCAAATCAAGGGCTTTTACGATGACGTTGTACCGATGACTAAGAAGGAACGCGAATTCGTGGCTAAGATTGATTTTGAAGAGAATGCTCGTCGCAAGTTCTGGAAAATCAATAAGTTTGTGAACAACTATGAAGGCGACGATTTGAGAGAAGCTTACTATTATCTCCCCCACCTCAGCATTGATGGGCTAACCAGCGGCTACCAAGAGGAAGGCTCAATGACTGTACTTCCAGCAAAAGCCTCCGCTAAAATAGACTTCCGATTAGTTGAAAACCAACATCCTGAAGATATCGTGAAGAAACTTCGGAACCACTTGGACGCCAAAGGATTCTCTGATGTAAAGATTGCCTGGTACGATGGATACCCCGCTGCAAAAACACCCATAGATCACCCCTTCGTCAAAATCGTTGAAAGATCCAATCAGAAAGTCTACGGGCACTCCTTACGTGTTCATCCCACAACACCTGGGTCCGGACCTTTATACCTCTTCAAAGACCATGTACCCATGGTCTCCATTGGTATCGGCGATCCTGAATCCCGTGGACATTCACCGAATGAGAGCGCTTCGGTTGATAATTTCGTCAAAGCCATGAAACGCATCGCTGTTGTCATAGATGAAATGGGCAAATGGTAGACACAGATTCTAAAAGTGCATTCCTGGTAAACCAGATTATACTAGAACGCGATAATGAATTCAAAAAATGCTAACCTATAAAAGCACATACAATAACTTCGAAACTATGACAACAAAAATCAACCCTATAATTTTACAAGTTCTTAACGTGATTGCAGTCATTTCAGTTATCATTATTAATATTCTAGCCAATGTACTCCCTATCAATGGCGTGAATACAGGTCAAGTCTCTGATCTCTACTTTAACTATTTCACACCCGCTGGATACGTTTTCTCGATTTGGTTCATCATTTACATCCAATCGATTATCTTCATAATCTACCAAGTAAGATCAAGTCAACGAGAAGAAACCTATTTGACCAAAATCAACATCTTCTACTTCTTCGGTGCTTTAGCTAATATTGCTTGGATTTTCTTCTTCCACTATTCTGCGAATCCTCAATTCCCACCGTTCTTCTTTGCCTCAGTTGTTATGTTACTAACTCTTTTACTCCTAGTGCTTCTTGTTTTCATTCGATTGGGAATTGGAAAAGACGCCGTTCCACGCAATGAGAAATTAGCGGTTCACTTACACATCAGTGTTTATTTAGCCTGGTTAGGTGTTGCTTCAATTGCGGCCATCGCTTCCGGTCTGAATGTAATCATTCTTGGCATTCCAGATACAACCCAATGGTTTGCAACCGCAATAATGGCAATCGTTGCAATGCTACTAGCCGTACTTATGGTGTATCTTCGACGTGATTTTGGATTTGCGCTGGTAGTTCTATGGGCATCTGTAGGAATCGCCTTGAAATGGCTATTCATACCGATAATCGCCTACACAGCCATTACCACATCCGTCATCATTGTAATTGCACTTATCGTCGTTCCCCTTATCAAGCGGGATGGATTTGTTGAATATTATCTTGGACCTAGGAAAACCTAGCTCCCAAGATTTCTACCTCTTACTCAATGTAACAACCAGTCCGCGATTTTAACTTCACAAAAGACTTTAGCCTCCAAAGAACATCAATTAATCGAGGGAAAATGTCAGCATCAACGTACACCACACGCTTGGCGCGAACGCTAGTTTGGACCACACAAGAAACCGCGAACGTCGCCCACCTTGTTCGCCATATTCGGCGCAGCGAAGCCACGCTAAAAAACCTACAGTACAACCGTGAAGTTGTTCGCTCCGAAATATCGACATGGGATCGAATTAACATTCTCAAAAAGACCAAACATGAACGCACTGAATCTGACCTGAATCAACGAATCGATCTCATTAAGAAGGGGCTGAAACATAATCTTGCCCAACTTGATCAAATGCTCCTGAATGTTTTCTTCGATTTAACAAGCGCAAATCCTGAATTCCATTCGGTGCTGTTGTGGGATACAGCGAAACAGCTCAACGAAGCCATCAAAAAGATCTCCGCGGGGGGCTGCTCAGAGGGAACCGCCCGAGTGTACGGCAAAAAGAAAGCCCTAACAATAAACAACAACCTCTTCATAGCCCTTAATCAACCCGAAGATCCAACAATCACCGTTGACATTCTTATCGCTCTTGCGAAGAGCGATCTCCTCCGGAGCCGATGATAATCAAGGAATATTATCTATCATAAAAACTCCTGTTGAGAAAAAGGGGGACCAAACCGAGTAACACAATAGCGGCGTCTACTTAATGCTTCTCGGTTGGTTTTGTCCTTTACATACTACTCCGTCTTCGAATCACGAAAACAACTATCCCAATAGTCACGACTACTATTGTGACTCCGACAAGAATGAGGATCCCACCTACCCCTGCAAGTGGGTTCGGTGGTGGTGTGTCCAAGGACTCATCGATGAGCCACTGAGTGACCTTTTTCAAAAGGTCCCATTCAGAGTCGGGGTCATCCAGATAGTCATAGAGAGTGATTCCATCGCGGTCACTGCCTTCCTCAAACTCAGGATGAGGCCCGCAGAGGAAGGCGGTTCCATAGTCATAAGTGACAGCAAACATTGCCGCTTCGTCGTTTTGAGTATATGACATAATGGGAATGATGCTCGTTTCGTCTGTGGGACTGAAATAGGCTGAACTCCAATAGAGTACTTCATATGATTCGGGCTCATCCGATAGATCCGGACCTGTGGAGGCTTGATTCACAACCATTTCCTCTAGGTGCGTACCCCCGGACATTCCAGGAATATCATTACTCCAATATCCATGAGCTAAATTTAGATAGTCGGTTCCAAACATAGCGCCTCCACAATACCCAACATACGAACCACCATTCGCAACAAATCGGCGGATAAGCTCAATTCCATCAAGACCAACGGTT
>JAEOSA010000149.1 GCA_016840595.1 Candidatus Hermodarchaeota archaeon
CATGGTGCCGGCGAAAAGCTCCGCTATGACGGTGAACAGAAGAACCGGCATCGCTTCCCGGTACACCCGCCAGATCAATCTGCGTTCGCGAGAGCCGCCGTTGGCCATCACCATCGTCATCACCCTGCTGTTCGGTGGAAGTCAGAGTTGTTATTCGTCGACTAGGATGGTTGTAGGTAGTCATTGTGTGTCACCCTTTTTGGAGCTTTGTACTAGCGTCTAAAAATTTAGGCGCGCTTAAAGCCTTAGCCGGAACAACTCAATAAATATGTTTCCTTTGGTTCGAACTGAATTCCCGAAGTCCCTATTATGATAGTTAAGGGTGTACAAAATTTTGAGATGTGTAGTAATTTCGGGGATCCATTTTCTTTTAATTTTAAGCAAGGCTGCAAGTATACTTGGTATTTTCTACTGCGGGTATCCTATGGTGTGTGCGAATAGTATCCGCTGTGTAGGACGCAGATTGAATTCTGCAGTGATCCTAGCTTTCTCACAGTTATGGAACCAAGTTGCAAGTCCCTCTGAAGCGGCTAAGAGGTTGATGTTTTGGGCAATGAATCCTGTATCGGTATAATAGTACGATTTCTGAACTTCGGGGTCTCCAATGCTTGGGTCCGGTTGGTTGGGTCCAAGATCGTAGCGGGAAAGATCTGCAACATAGAAAATGTTTACTGGCGTGTTGCTCGTGAGTTTCGCTGCCCTACGGCTGCAGGAGAGAATGCGAAAGTCCCCTGCGGAAATAGGGGTCAGTTGATGAGGAATTGCTTCATATAAATAGAGGCCCCCCTTCAATGCGACATAAAGATCAATTTCTTGGGAATTACTTGCTGAAGGCGCTGTCCGTCCTGGTTTATTAAAGGCAGTCTTTTCACGGTTTACGCCAAAAGCAGCCCAGAGGAGATTCGAGAGCACCTGAAGTGGAAGCTCTCTTGAATCAATATTGCGATTCGTCTGTCTGAGTTGTAAGGCTTCTAGTAACGTTTTGCCATCTTTTCTTTCAGGTTCAGGCAAGATAATTGGATCCATTACTTACACCCTGTCTTCTAATTTTGTTCCCATTTCTGATAGACCGCTTCGATGCCATCACCGATGACTTCGATGTCAGTAATCTCGCCCATGCTTGCCTCATGGAGCCATCGAACGTGATCGATAGTAGAGGGGTCGATGCCAATACATCTTGCGGCGGTAGCGTCGGCCGCGACTGGGTCAACACTTGCAATGACGGTGTCCATCTTCACAGGTGTACCACTCCATGGACCCCGACCAGACTTGCCGTAGAAGCCATCGATGACACTGAGTGTGGGTGGGAGGGTCTTGCAGATATCGTAGATGAAGTTGTTTGTACCGAGTTGGTGCAGCCCATATTTATTCCGGGTGGTTAGCATCCCGAACATATTCTTCAATCCCATCGTGATGGTTGTATGATGCAGGGTCTTCATGGATGGCACCGTGATGATCGCGGACTCGATGGCGATTCGGGCCACCTTAAAGGTCTTTAATCCGCGAGGGTTTTTTACCTCTAGTTCTACTTTATCGGCAAGTTTTCCCATGTTGATGTACTCCGAACCCAACCGTTCAATTACTTCCATCATTCCGGTCTCAATGATTGCCTCATCAGGTGAGGTTGTTCCGCCCTCTGTCTCAACCACTATCGCTTTCTTGCCAAGTTCCTGAATCTTCATAATCACTGCTTCTACCACAATGGGATCGGTTGTTATTCCGGTCTCGAAGGTGTGGCTTGTGATAAGATTAGGTTTCACTAAGACCGTTTCATAGGGAGCGAGAGCGTCCTTGAATGGGATTAATTCCATGGCTTTAAACACAGGTTCAAGATCCCGTTCACCTTTGACAACAGCGACTAATGACATAGCTCTATTTACAGAACATCAGATATTAAAATCCAGCAATGAGGAGAATAGGTCCATTCTGACTCCCCACAAGAGGGCTCATTGTAATAGATTTTTGGCAGATTTACATGATCGTCGATTAATACAGGAAAGAGTTTTCAGAGGTTCAAATTACAATGATGAGAGTAGAGTGTAGGGAATTGTCGTTTGACTGTTAAAGCTTCAGAAGGTATTCATGAATATTACGGGCGGCTCGTTTCCCTTCGCCAGCTGCTGCAATTACTGTACCTTCGCCCCCTGTGAGATCTCCAGCAGCCCAAACATGAGGGATGGAGGTTTCAAGACTCTCAGGATCAACCACCACATCGCCCCATTTATCACATTCAAGTTCAGGTGTACAACGGGGAACAGAAGGATTGGCTGATGCGCCGATGGCAAAAATGACGGTGTCGACAGGGAACTCAAACTCTGATCCCTCGATTGCTTCAGGGCGGCACCGACCACTTTCATCAGGTTCTCCCAAGCAATTGCGAATGCATTGTATGGTCTTAACACGATCTTGATCGTCGCCCAGGAGTCCGATTGGTTGGGTAAGAAATTGGAAGGTGACGCCTTCCTCTTTGGCGTGGTGGTATTCTTCACGTCGCACCGGCATCTCATTTTCTGATCTTCGATAGACGATGTAGACCTTCTTGGCTCCGAGCCGGAGGGCGGTTCGGGCACTGTCCATGGCGGCGTTGCCGCCTCCAATTACAGCCACGGTTTTCCCTCGAATGATTGGTGTATCATAGTTGGGAAACTGGTAGGCACACATGAGGTTGACTCGTGTGAGGAATTCGTTACTACTGTAAGTGCCGACGAGGTTGACTCCGGGAATGTTGAGAAATCGTGGAAGACCTGCTCCAGAGGCGAGTAGAATGGCATCGAATCCTTGAGCGAAGAGGTCTTCAAGTGAGTATAACTGTCCGATGAACGCATTGAGTTGAAATTCAACACCAAGCTGTTTGAGGTAGTCAACTTCAGCTTTGACAACAGCTTTGGGCAGACGGAACTCAGGGATTCCATAGATCAGCACACCGCCGGGTTCATGTAGACTTTCAAAGACTATCACTTGGTGACCAAGTAATGCTAAATCCCCCGCAGCGGTAAGACCCGCGGGTCCACTGCCTACAATGGCAACTCGACGACCAGTAGACTTGGGAAGGTTTGGTAGTTCGACGCCTTGCTCTCGTTCCCAATCAGCCAAGTATCGTTCAATACGCCCAATTTCAATGGGATGACCTCTTTTACTGAGGATACATTCCTGTTGGCATTGTACTTCTTGTGGACAAACTCGCCCACAAATGGCTGGTAGACTATTTTTCTCTTTGATAATACGAATAGCAGAACGATAATCCTGATTACGTACAGCGTTTAAGAATCGATCGATATCAATTTCAACAGGGCAACCGGCAACACATTTGGGATTCTTGCACGCCATGCAGCGTTCGGCTTCGTGAAGGATTTGTTCTTCAGTGTACCCTAAATTCACTTCATCAAAATTCTTAATCCGCGTTTTGGGTTCCTGCTCAGCCATTTTTGGTGGTGGGATTAACCAAGGCTGTGGTACACCCCTTTTCTGTGATTTTTTGTCACGTTTTTGAGCCATGTCAAAACCTTCATGAACACAATGCTGATACCGTGGGAGCACAAATGCCAGAATTAAAGAGTTCCGCTGATTCAGTACACATTCTGGGCGAGAAAAGTGTTTACCAAAGGTCGTTTGCGACGTCCTCTAATCTAAGCTTGATTAATACTTCTCGAGTAGGTTTCCCAGTTTTTGGATCCCATTGACTAAATTTGTAAAATTCCTGTAATTGTGTCTGAAGATTTGGAGCTTTTCCTTCATTCGTTCCACTAGTAAAAGGTTGGAGCAGTGCGGGAGGTAGTATGTCGTCCTTGGCTGTTATGCCACAGCGGATATTGAACGCACGTTTTAGGTTCATTGTACGTTCACCGATTTCGAGTAATTGATTAGGTGTGGCACTGAACCCTGTTGCGGCTTTGTACAGTTCTGTCACGAGTGAAGGTTCGAGTAGGGTTAATTGACATAGGGTCAACGAATTGAAAATGGTTCGCCAGTTTCTCAATTTGGCGGTGGCAATTCCACGCCCTTCATCGCCATGGCGATCCCCAGGTTCGATGTCATAGTCAGGGACCGCCACACCCATATCGACAGTATGGATATCACCTTGCATGTGATGGGCCCCAATTGGAGAAAGAGCATAAGAAACTGCTAGTCCAAAGAAGGCTCGTGGGTCGTGCATGGGAACTTCTAGCCCTTTCACGTGGATGGCTAGCTCAGGAATTCCCAATTTTTCTCCAGCGAGTTTTACTCCCTCAGCTAGTATGTTACCAAACCCTTCACGTCGAGCAATCATTTCAATGAGTTGCAGTAGTGTTTGCCCCTCACCGAAATCTAGTTTCAAAGAGCTGACTAGGTTCTGTGGGAGCTTTCCTTGTTTATTAGCAGCGAAGCTAAATGCTACAACACTCCCGCAAGAAATCGTGTCTAGCCCGTACAGATTACAAAGATGGTTAGCTTGACACAATAAGGCTAGATTGTCTATTTCACAAAGCGTGCCCATGGCACCAATTGTTTCATATTCGGGACCAGCTACTTCATATAATGAAGCGTCATCTGTATTGATGGTGACAACTGGACCACAGCCTATAGGACATAAATGGCAGCGGAATTGTCCCGATCGATATTCATCCAAAGCATTCGCGTTGATTTTTGAAATATCCATCGAGGGTTTAGTGAAATATCGGACTGGCATATCATTGAAGAGATTCATCAACATGTCAGCACCGTAGAGAGTGCCTTTTGCTCCCAGGATTGGAGCTAAATTCTCTAGTAACTGGAACGCGATTTTCACATGTTCTCGAAAAGTTTCAGGGTCGGCTAATTCAGGTTTCTGTGAACCTCGAACTGTAATTGCCTTTAATTTCTTGGCACCAAAAACTGCACCAGCACCGGCTCGGGCACTCGCACGCCCTTTATCATTCATAATAGCTGCAAATCGAACCAGTTTTTCACCTGCAGGTCCGATGGAGAGGATACGCACCTTCGAATCGTTGGTTTCCTTCTTGACGTATTCTTCGGTTGCGAAGGTGTCCATTCCCCAAAGGTGTTCAGCTGATTCAATCTTTACTTTGTCGTCTCGAATGTTTATTATCACTGGTGTTTTTGAAGCCCCTATAATAAGAATGCCATCCAAACCCGCATGGCGTAATTCGGCTCCGAAATAACCGCCACCCGTGGATTCACCCCATATGCCCGTGAGGGCAGAT
>JAEOSA010000150.1 GCA_016840595.1 Candidatus Hermodarchaeota archaeon
ATTTCGCCGTGTGGTGCACCTACAAGTACATGAATGGGGGACCCGCCGGACCGGGGGGCTGCTTCGTTCATGAACAACATGAGCTGGCTTCTGATTTACCACGATTTGAAGGCTGGTGGGGCAATAAACTTGAGAACCGGTTCCTCATGCGTCCTGATATTGACCCAATTGTGGGTGCTAGTGGCTGGCAAATCAGCTGTATTTCCCCCTTAGCATTAGCATCCTTGGATGCCTCAATGAAACTTTTTGATACAACAACCATGACCCAATTACGGGAGAAATCGGTGAAATTGACAGGATACCTTGAATTTCTCCTCAACGAAATTGGCAGTGACCAGTTCTCCATTCTAACTCCCAGCAATCCTGATTACCGGGGCTGTCAACTTTCAATTCGCTTGCAGCAAAATGGAAAGGAGCTATTTGACCATCTCACTCAAGCTGGTATCTTTTGTGATTGGCGTGAACCCGATGTAATCCGAGTCGCTCCCGCTCCCTTCTACAACACGTTCACCGAAGTGTACCAGTTCGCCGAAGTGGTAAAGAAGGCAAGAGGTAAGTAGTCAACCTTGAAAAACCAGTGAACGTATGTAGTCGATGAGAATGCCAGTCTTTGAAGACCTCGCCTTCATTTACGATCAAGCCATCGACTGGGGACAACGGCTTGCCCGTGAAATCCCCTTTCTAACCAAGGTCATTCAGGATACACCAAATGCTCGAATCCTTGATTTAGCCTGCGGCAGCGGTCGACATGCGGTCGCACTCGCTTCTCACGGCTATGAAGTGACAGGACTTGATTTGAGCCCCCAAATGATTGAAGCCGCCAAGCACCATGCGAAAGAAAAAGGAGTCGTCGTTCAGTTTTCCATTGCTGACATGCGACAAGTGACCGAGCTCCTTGAAGGTCCATTCGACCTCATCATTTGCTTGGGAAACTCATTAGCGCTTCTTCCCGCCTTAACTGACGTGCAACAAACACTCACCAATGTCTGCCAACTACTCACTGAAGGTGGTTCGTTCGTTTCTCAGACACTAAATTTTGAAGAAATCCGTCATACAGGATTCCGCTTTTTTCCCTTGAAATCAGGACAAACAAAAAATGGGAGGGAAGTAATATTCGCTCGATTCTTTGAACCACAAAAAACTGATGCGCCCAGACATCTTGTCTTTTTAGGTGTCATTCGAACCGAATCAGGTTGGCAACCTAAACTCAGCTCACAACCAGTATTACAGCTCGATAAACCAATCCTCGAATCAGCATTGCGTGAAGCTGGCTTCAATCACCTGGTCTTCTACCAAGACTACAACGAACAGCCCTTTAATCCACAACAAAGTCGAAATCTCATATCCATAGGAACGAAGAAGATTTGAATCAGGGGATTCAAGGGTAGCCCAAACATCCTTTTTGCAAGGTCTACACCCCTGCTACTGTGGTATTTAATAGCTCTCAAGTCAATACTCCCTGACATTCAACCTTATGGAGGTTATGAATGGTGGCAGAAAGAAATGCTTCACGCGTTTTGGTCATCTTTGGAATTGTCATCCAACTCATCTACAACATCTTCTTCATCTTCTTATTCATCATCTACCTCATAGCCATAGCACTAGTCGCCGTGTTCGACCCCCTCGACCCACAATTAATCCTCGCCAGTAACCTGATGGGCTCACTCGCCCTCAGCATTCTCGCCGGCACAATATTCTTCATTCTCTGGATCATCTTCCTCATCAAACCCAGCAAACTCAAAATCGGCCTCATCATCACCGGGATCATCGCAATCATTCTCTGCGGCGTCTTACCTGGTTACTTCTCCTACCTCTTGACCGGAACCCCCGTACCAGACATCTATACCATCATCATCCTATTAGGCGCCATCCCCGGACTCCTCGCCCTCGTCGCAGGTCTCATCGCCAAAGAAACAATGGTTGCCTAACGCTGCAAGAATCACATACTATGACTCTGTTGTCAAACAATAAACAAAAAGGACTCTGCAAAAGACTACTTCTGCGCCTTAACCTGCTTGTTTTGAGGTTCACTAAAACTTAGAATTGGAATACTATATGGGGGTCCATGGAAACATAATACTGGACCTAGTTTTCGGTGAACTGCTGCAATATCGTCGATTAATTCAGGATAGAAATGAAAACCTCTAAAATTGATGTAGCATATCCCTGGCGTGAGCATCCTTGGCCAATCGAGCCACAATGTCGGTTTATCCCAGAGATATTGCACAACTTCAAGGAGTGGTCCCTCAATAATGAGATTTCTGGCGATCCACTTATCCATCCCCTCTTCCCATTCAAAATAATCTGTCGTATATGTGTCCTTGAATCGCTTTCCGTTTCGTTTTTTGAATTTCTTCTCGTAATTTGGGCGAAGCCGGATAACAAGTTTCTCACAATTCGGATTATATTCAAACCTTGCCATTCACTCCTCACCCACCTAGCCACTATCCCCTGGGAGATTCGACCACTTATCACAGGGGATTACCCAGAGATCATAGAATTCAGGCTTTGTGCCTGTTTTCTCGAGATGGTAATCGGAAATCCGACCATTTTTCTTCAGTCGTTTGGCTTGCGCTATCAGAATCGCCTTCCCCTTCTTGTCTTCCCTTGCGAAAAAGAAGAATCGAGTGTCTTTCTCATCATGGGTCTTGAATGATTTTGGTCCAACAAAAACCAGAGTCGAATCAACGTTGTCATTATGAATATACAATACGGGACCAACTTGACGGTTAATTTCGGCGATTTCATCGATTAAACTTGGAGTCAGCCCGTCAAAACAGAAATCATCCACAATGATAGATCCGTTATTCATCATGTCAACAGCTGGGTCCCATAACTCTGGTTGGTCCAAAAGAAAATTTACGAGCTCCCAAAGGGGACCCTCAACAACAACAGTCCCTAACTTCTCAAAGTCCATCCCCTCAGACCATTCAATCTTGTTTACCTTTCCATTCTTTTCTTTCTTTTTTTCAAAGCTTGAAGAAAGATGAGACTCCCGAAACCTCTCAAATCGCCACGGAGATGCTTGAAAGCATCAAAAAGAATCCACCCTTTTTACTGAAAGATGAAGTAAACTTGGCTAGAAGCTTAGGAATTAATGTAAACACAAATCCTCGGCGCGTTTCTTTATATACGGAAACTGGACGAGTCTCTGTCGGATGGACAGTTTCGACTTCTGGGTATGAATCAAGTATCAGATGGGGACTTATAGCACCACCCAACCACGAACGAAAACGCCAAGCATTTGCAACTTGGATTGCCAATACTTTTGTAAAATCCAAATAGCAACTATTTTTGAGCTTTCACACGGCGCAGTTCCTTCACAATTGCTGGGACGACCTTGAAAAGATCTCCTACAATTGAAAAATCTGCGACGGTGAAGATGGGGGCGTCGGGGTCGTTGTTGATGGCGATGATGATGTCGCTTGTACGCATGCCGACGAGGTGTTGGATGGCGCCGCTGACGCCGCAGGCGATGTAGAGTTGGGGGGCGATGGTGCGTCCGGATTGGCCGACTTGTTGGTGGTGTTTCATCCAGCCTTGGTCGACGATGGGTCGGGAGCCGCCGAGGGCGGCGTTGAGTTCGGTGGCGAGTTCGCCGACGATTTCGATGTTTTCAGGGGTTTTGATGCCGCGGCCGCAGGTGACGACCATTTCGGCTTCGTCGACTTTGAGGGCTCCTTCTTCGATTTCGATGATGGTGTCGACGATTTTGGTGCGGACAGCAGCTTTGTTGACCTTGATATCCACTTCGCGAATGTCAGCTTTCTTTGCAGCGTCGGTGGGTGGTTTGAAGACGTTGGGGCGAACGGTAGCCATTTGGGGGCGCGTATAGGGGCTGAGGATGGAGGCCATGATGTTTCCGCCAAACGCGGGGCGGGTTTGGACCAGTTGACGCTTGTTGTCAATGTCGAGGCCAGTACAATCGGCGGTGAGTCCTAATTGCAGACGTGCGGCAATTCGTGGTCCCAAGTCTCGTCCATTAGATGTTGCACCAAATAGGACGATGTTTGGTTTCTCAGTAAGAATAAGGGCAGAAATCACATCGGTGTAGGCATCAGTGGTGTATTGGGCAAGAATCTCCTGATCGCTGATGTAGACGATATCTGCGCCGTTTTCAGCTAAAACATTCGGCATATCTCCAACGTTATGACCGAGTAGAACGGCACAGAGGGGTTCACCGAGTTTGTCTGCGAGTTCTCGACCTTTTCCGAGTAATTCGAGGCCGACGTTGCGGAGTTGTCCGTCGATTTGTTCAGCCCAGACCCACACACCTTTGTAGTCTTTGAATTTGGTGGGATCAACGCGTTTGCGTTCAATGGTGATTGCGTCAACAGGGCAGACTTTCACGCAGGCTCCGCAGAGGGTGCATTTTTCGTCGTCTTGGGCTTTTTCGTTGATAAGGTGCATCGCGTCAAAGGGGCAGACTTTCACGCAGAGACCGCAACCTGTGCATTCTTCTTTGTTAATCTTCAGCATCATTTGTCACCTCGCGATTAGATTACTCCTTTTTTCAGTAGCCACTCAACTAGCTGTTTTGCGGCGCCTTCTGGGTCTTCGGTGCCATCGATTTTGATGCCAGCGGTTCGCTGTTCGGGAGTGAACACTTCCACGACTTGTGTGGGTGAACCAGGTAGCCCGAATTGGTCAGGGTCACCACCCAAGGTCTCGGCGGTGACGAGTTTGATTTCCTTTTTCCCGGCTTTCATAATGGCCATCAGGCTTGGTAACCGGGGTTCATTGAGCCCTTTGGTCGCTGTTAGCAGAGCAGGTAGTCGGCAATCGACGACCTCAAATCCCTCATCAGTTTCGCGGCGCACCTTGATGCGCTTCTTGTTCTCTGCCACTTCAACTTCTAGAGCATAGGTGATTTGTGGGATACCGAGAATTTCTGCGATTTCGGGTCCCACTTGAGCGGTATCTCCATCAATGGCTTGTTTCCCGCAGATGATGAGATCATAGGATTCTTCTGTTTTGATGGCTTGTGCGATAGTGTATGCGGTTGCCCAAGTATCTGCACCCGCAAACGCCCGGTCTGAGAGGTGAATTGCGCGGTCTCCTCCCATGGCTAGACATTTTTTCAGTGCATCTTCGGCTTGGGGTGGACCCATGGTAATAATGATAACTTCTCCTTCACCGAACTTTTCTTTGATACGAACGGCTTCTTCAACAGC
>JAEOSA010000151.1 GCA_016840595.1 Candidatus Hermodarchaeota archaeon
TTGATGAGATTTCGAATGATGATGGATTCTGCCACATCACCAGGTGGTGTAATGATAAGATCGCAGCGGTCGCCTTCACGGGCCATGATTCCGATTTCGTGGGGGAAATCTCGTTTCCTAAATCCCCGGATGTATTTGGATTGACCTCCACTGCGGTCATTGTCTTTCATTTCATACAGGTTGACATCTGTGCCACCTTGCCAGTCTTCGCGATACATGCCATGTTCGTAGCGTTGGCTCCAGTAGTCGCGAAAGAGGTGGGCACGTGGGGGTTTGAAGATGACAGGTCCATCGTGTTTGTTACGTGCCCAGCTGGCACGAATAAGTTCGATGAAACCAAGACGTTGACCCAATGCGAAGCCAGTAATTTTCAAGGGAGTCTCTTCATCAACTTCGAGAGGTTTGAGGGCGTGACGGATTTCGGATTCGAATGGGTCAGGGTATTTAGCTAGTTGGGCTTCACGGAATAGATCAGCGGTAAGACGGCGAACTCCGAAAACGGTTGAGCTTCCCACTTTGAATGTGAAGAGAGCTTCTACCCATTCTCCACGTCCGTCTTCGAATTCCACATAATAGTCGGTGACTAACAGTTTAGGTTCCCAGGTTTTGGGATCTAGAAAGATATCAAGGCGGTGATTGGTCCAGCCTTGGCGATAGTTAGCTCCTGGTGCGGGATTTTCTTCTCCTGGTTCAAAGCAGAGCCATAACCTGTAGATGTAATATTCTCCATCGTATTTTGCGTCGCCAATAAAGACGGTGCCGAAGAAGACTTCTTGGAAGTTTACGCCATTGCGCAGTCGTGCCTGAGCTAGTTCTTCAGCAGTCATGATGCGGGGGGGTGTCCGTATCCGAAGGAACTCGGATTCTCGAGCTACACGTCCAGCATCGGGCATTTCGAGAGTAATGTTGCTTTCGACTAGGTAGTTGTTTCCGGAGTGCAGTTCTCGTTTGCCCTTATAGCGGAGGTTGAAACGGTGTGGGACGTTTTTAAGATGTTTAGTTAATTCGACTGCTGCAGAGCCAAGGGTGACGATTGGAGTGAGGGTTTGAGGATTCACGTAGTCTTTGATGTCATATTCAGGAGCAAATCGGGGGACATAGGTAGGGAGTTGAGCCCCTTTTTCAAACAGGATACTAAAGGTTTCTTCCCATTTGTCCTCTATTTTGGTTGCCCAATTGGTTTCGGCGGTAAGGATTTTCGGACGACTAGCAATTTTGAAGTAGATTGTTTGAATGGATATGGGTTCTGTAGATTCACGATGGTAGACACCGAAGCTAACAGGGAAGATTTGGCCTGGGAGGATGTTGCCTTCACGGGCTGATTTTGTGAAGACGGTAAAGAATGCAGCTTGTGTGAGATCATCAATTGGTATGAGCGGAGTTTCAGTATCAGGGGGTTCTTCTGTTGCGCCTGAGAGGGTACCAATGGTTGTTCCATTATAGTCACCTGTCCACATGATGCCTAACCACGGTTGTTCGCCCGTCGGTTGTTCTGATGGGGATTCGGGTTCTAACTCACGAGAGGGGGCAGCGGCTAGCTCCACGGGAATGGGTCGAGGAGGACCAAAGGCATCAGCTGGTTTTCGGTAGAAATTCGTTTCATCGATGAACTGGGCTTGGTCGTCACAGCCAATATAGAAGTGTTTCATGGTGACTTGAGAAGGATCACGTGAAGCCTGCCAAGGCTGAGAAGTACTTGGGGAGAGGTTGGGAAGAATACCCAGGGGGCGAATTGAGAGGTCAGCAGCTTCTTGTTCAGAGACATTCAGTACGGCAAGTTTGACGGGGGTTTCCGCTTCGAAGTAGATGGTGGTTTCAGTTTCGAAGTTGGGATAGACACCAATGGCAAAATCACCCTCAAGAAACTCTTTCAGTTCTTCACGAAGGAAGTTCAGGGTTTCGATGGCTTGTTCAGGACTACCAAGTTGTTTTCCGATGCGTACTGCTTCTCGTGTATATTCAATGGTCCTGAGATAGACTGTGAGAGTCCAATTTTCTAATCCCACTTGAGTTTGGAGAAACTGAACAATATTCAGTATATCCGCGATAGTACCCACTTTTGTCCGGCGTAAGGCGTAGAGCCCAACAAGTTCATCGGTGACGTTCAGCAATTCCTGTAAACGTGCTTGGGTTGGACGAGCCCCTCCACCTTCATCGTCACTGATCGCTGCAACTAATTGTCGCATCCATACTTCAAGGCAGAGAATTGCCTCTCGATGGCGATCCAACAATTCATATGCATTTTTCGCTAGGAAGAGTTGTCGTCCACCTTCTTCGACGTTTCCTTCCTCGAGATTAGCGAGACCAGCAAGCCAACGGCAATTTGCAGCTCGACGACGAAGGTCCTCAGGATCCCGATAAGGAATCCACGTTTCCTCTGAATCCATGGGTAAGCTTTCATCTACACCCCGTTTCAAACGAAAGGCATGTGAGTACAAGTCTGCGGCAGTGGTGAAATCGATTGAAGGAGCTGCACCCCAAAAGGGCATCGCCCCGAATTCAAGTTCTTCCTCTGGTGCACCCATAGCTTGCTCAGGAGAGACAGCGGGAGTAAATTCAACTTCAAGAAAACTAAGATTTTGCCGTAATTGGCCCTGATTCAATTTACAGAGTGCAGCAACCCAGTACAAATCCAGACTTTTGAATAAATCAACTACGTCGTCAAATTCAACTTCAGCATCAATCATGAGACCAAACAGTTGATCTTCCTCAGCAAGATTCAAGAGAGTGAGGATTTTTTGACGAAGTTCTTCCTTGGAGCCCACGTCTAAAACATCACTAATGATTGCCACACGATAAATATCTGAGATTATTTTTAGACAAGTTACATATAGGGCACCACTCGAACCTTCTGAGAGCCACCGATAGACCATGGCCAGATCAATCAATTGTTGATCTTGACGTTGCTGGGCCTGAACCAAAATATTACCGGCCTGATTTGCTAGTTCCTGAAAAGCATTAGAACCTTCAAATCCTCGTTGCACAAGATCAAACGTTGCGAGTAATCCCTTCATCGCTTTTTCCGGGTCATCAACGATCTTTACTTGATGATACCCTAACCGTTCGATGAGCGTCAAAATGAAATCTGCGGCATATTGAGTTAGCCCTAAGCTCTGTTCTCTTGCCTCGGTTACTGAATACCCCGAGATGTCCCGATTAATTCGTAGATTAGCATATGCACCCTCCATGTAACTTGAAACAAACCTTAGAATAGACGGGGCAGGAGAAGCTAGTTCCTCTTTGCCTGCTTGTTCGAAGAACTCAGCAAGAGCACGAAATCGATTTAGCGCCGTTTCGTCCTCAGGTTCTGCGATGAGAGCAAGTGCCTCTGCTTCATTCCAGAGGAAGACCGCAGCTAAGGGTACATTTAGTTCGGGATTCTTCTGGCGATTTGTGACCGCGGTCATTGCTGTTTTCCGAAAGAGGTCTGCAGCGTCTATTAGCATAGCTTGATCAGGTTCAGAAACTTCATCACTAACTTCACTGAGGAGTTTTTGAATTGCTCGCCCAATAGTCAGCGCCTTTACGCCATCTTCCAATTCTTCATAACACCGATACTCACGAATCATGGCAGGAAGCGCAGTAAGAGGAGCTGCATCAACCTTTCTTGCTTGCACAACGGTACTGAAGCATTTGGCAGCGCGACGCCATTCCCGAGCTACTCCAAACATTGTCCCCGCAGCGTCCAATGCCTGATTTGCTTGCTCTCGAATAATCAAAATTGACTTTTCAGCAGCTTCCGCCCTTTCCTCATCCGATCGGTAAACGTAATCATCATACTGGACTTCAGTTGCAAAGTATTGCTCTAATTCCAGCCAGCGTTGGGCAACCGTATCAAAGTCTCGTGCAATCGATCGAGCAACTTCAATTTCCAGAGTTTTCGCTGATGCAGCAGACTGAATCCGTTGCAGTAGTTCAGCGATCTGTTCGAGAATATCTAATATTCCTTGACCCTTCGCCTTGGTCAAATGCTTGGCAATTTCTTCAAGATCATCTTGGGCTGCATCAAAAAGGGCTTGATACGCCTTTACTAAAGGTGCATGATCCACGGATGCCATAATTTATGTCTCCTTTAGACCCGATTCGTCAATTTCCAGAAGGAAAGATACCGACGAAATTCGCCTTTTCATGTACGTATGCCCTCAAAAGCTCTTCCACTCGAGGAGAAAAGATGAATAAGAGGACATTAAATTTGAAAAAGAAAAAAGGAAGAGGAGGTCGCCTAGGCTCCGGGTGAGATTAACCTAAGCGGATAACGGTGCCTCCTCTTCCAGCGACAACGACCTTTTTACGACCATATTTTTCAATAAGCTTATTTCCACTAAGCACAACCTTCCAATCAGCAATTCTTAAGACGAGCCTGTCGTCACTGGCAATAATACCACATTTTCCATGCTGTCTATCAAAAATCTGGGCTACAAAACCACGTCTGCGCTGGATGAAGGTTTCATCAAGCCAATTCCGATTGTGCTCGAAGAACCGATCAAAGATCCCTTTTGCACGTTCCTGTGCTTCATCGACTGATTCGAGTAGATATTCTTTCAGATGTTTGCCCTTAGCAGGTGTCGTTTCTGGTGGTGACCAGTTCCCATCTTCACTAAGTATGAGTAGACTGCCGTTCCAAAGAAATTCTCGGCTTTGACCAATAGCGCCACGCTTAGTCTCAACAATAGCATCGACAATGACTTGACCAAGACCAATAAAGATACCACCAACCTCTATGTTCCGATGAAAGATGGGAAAATAGAGTGCCTCCTCATTCACACTAAGCAATGCTTTCTCTGACTGAGCAAGATCACTTGGTTGCTTAACCCTCCCAGCGAGTGCCCCTAGCACTAAATCTTTGTTTCGATAATTCAATGAAAAATTTGGACTCATCGGGTATCACCTGCTCCCAAGTTAATCAGTAGCCGTTCCAATTCCCGACGTCATTTGATTATGCAGATACTCAGCAAGTTTCAATGCCATACGACCGGGGATGGTAATGAGGTAGCGACCGCGTACGCGTTCCTGTGTCACGTATCCAGCGTCTTCTAATTGTTTGAGATGATGCGGGAGGGTTCCTGGTTTTAATCCTGATAACTCCATGAGATCTTGATGATAGCGGGGAAAATCCGCTAGCAAATAGAGGATGCGAATCCGCTCCTCACT
>JAEOSA010000152.1 GCA_016840595.1 Candidatus Hermodarchaeota archaeon
CACAGGCTAGAATGGTATGATGCCTGCCTGGGGCGCGGTTTACTTGAATTGAAGTAATCCCCCTATCAGGTGATCCCGCGTTCAAATCGCGGCCGGCCCACCACTTTTCTATTCTTAGATTAGAGGTTGATCTTCCACCACGGTTTGAGATCCTTTTTTATTTCTGATAATAACTTGCCCAGATATTTCCCGATACGGGGATCCTCATCGGGTGGGTTTTCATCAACAGGGTTACCCTTTCCACTCAAACCGACAAGAGTGTTATAGATTGATTCTGACAAGGCTTGTAGGTCGTAACCTCCTTCGAGAAACATAACAACTTGTCCTTTACAGTGCTTTTGAGCTACTTCAACGATGAGTTTTGTAGCTTTGAGAAAGGCTGTGGCGCTGAACTGAAGTCCTGTGAGATAATCGCGGAAATGCGCATCATAGCCAGCAGAAACTAGAATGGCTGTCGGTTTGAATTGTTCAGCGATTTGAGGAAGGAGAACGTTGAGTCCGTGAAGAAAGGAAGAATCAGTTGTACCGGGAGGGAGGGGGAGGTTGATGTTGTAACCTTTACCCGGACCGTCTCCTAATTCTTCGATATAACCGGAATAACCGGGATATAATGTTCGTCCGTCTTGATGAAGACCTAGATAGAGGATACGTGATTCGGTGTAGTGGATTTCTTGAGTTCCATTACCATGATGGGCATCAATGTCAAGGATGAGGACCTTGCTGTCAGAAATGGTTTCAGTGATATGCCGGGCAAGTACTGAGATGTTGTTGAAAAGACAAAATCCGCGTGCCATCTCCGCATTAGCGTGATGCCCGGGTGGGCGGACTAGAGCAAAAGCATTGTCAAGATTTTTTGCTTGGATTTCTTGCCAGGCTTTGATTCCAGAACCAGCCGCTAGAAGTGCGGCATTCCATGATCCCTTTGATGCACGTGTATCAGAATCAAATCGACTTTCTCGATCCGAAGCAGTGTGAACTAGGTCAATATACTCTTTAGGATGGACTCTTTCCAATTCGGGAATTGTTATTGCAGATGGTGTTTCCAGTGTGATATTCGAATTATCGAAGACTTTGCGTCCATTTAGATATTCCATAACTGCAGTGAGTCGCTCAGGGCGTTCGGGGTGCCCAAACCCCATGTCATGTTTTAAAAAGTCAGGATGATAAAATAGCCCAGTAGGCATGACTGAAACCCCATTATTTGAAGAATGCTAGTCAAGTGTCAGTTGTGTTTGTCGGGTAGTTTGACGTCGTGCTGCCTTTAACGCTTGTTCTTCTTCGGGGTCGATAACCCCACCACATTGTTGTTTAATTGATTGAGCAATTTGAGGGCCAATTGTAGGAACAGCCGCAAGTTGAGCAATAGGCGCATCTCGAATACGGTTCTTCGACACAAACCCAGCACGAAAGAGAAATCGAGCACGTACACGCCCAATTCCTTGGAGTTCAACCAGTTCTGCTAGTTCTCGTTTTACACCATATCTGACTCGAAGTTCTAACTCTTCTAATTCTGGAACAACTTTTTTACAGTCAAAAAGTGGAGCAATCTCTTTACAGGCATAGAGAAGCCAAGCCTGTGTGTCCACAAGTCGAAGGAGATCACCTGATCCTATCTTGAATTGGTTAATGAGCTGGTCCTCAGGGAGTTCTTCGACCCAAGCTTTTGTAAGGAGGGCTGTTTTAATTTCAGCTAAAAAGAACTCATAACGATCTCGGTGATACCGCGGGTCTGGAACAGTCACTAAGAACTCATCGATGTGTTCGATTACATAGTCATGGAATCGTTCATCTTCTCCGCGTCGAAGGTATAGGTTTGCCATGTCTGGTGTATGGCTAATTAGATGGAGGAAGGAGACATCTGTTGTTTGGTCTATTTGTTTGGATGCTTTAGTAAGACCATCGCGTATTATGACAGCAGATTTGGGGTCAATATAAAGTTGGGAGGTGCGTCGACCGAATTTTGTAGCACGTAATCGGGAACCAGATTGTACTAAGAGATCTTCATCTTTGAGGAATTTCACAATCAAATCAATCATATATTCGACTTCATCTGGGTCTCGTTGGTGACCAAAGAAAGTTTGCCGAATGAAGTTCATGATACCCTCCTTGTCAGAAGCGTAGTTCATGGCGATTGTTGAGAGGACATGGCTCCGCAGAGCCGATTCGCTCGCGAGTTTTGAAATTATACTTTCAGGTGAACCAAGAATGTAATAGTCTAATAGGAAATCTCGTTCGCTCTCATTACGCGAGATGAGGATTGCTGTTCCTGTAGTATCATATTTTGGTCGACCCGCACGACCAGCCATTTGCTTGTATTCAAGTACCGGAATAGGCTGATAGCCTTCTATTCTGTCAAAACGTCGGTATTCCCGTATAGCAACGACCCTTGCAGGAAGGTTCACCCCTGCCGAATTATGAACAATGAATCCGCCAGCTACAAACATATGATCATGGTTTTCCGATTGTGGTAAAACAACATCAAACACCGTTGAAGCTGTGTTTACCGTTTTTATCTCTCGAATCTTATCCCAAAAAATGTCGTTATCCAGATCACGTGACCGCCACGTACCTCTCAGCGATTTTTCATATTCAGTCTGGCATAAGGGACAATAACTCTCATCAAAGAAATTTGAAAAATCTTGATTGGTTATTAGATAGTTTGAAAAAACCCATTTTCCAATTTCGTTGAGACTCCAAAACCATTCAGTTTTGCTTCGTTTCCCAATCTTCCGCTTGGAAATTAACTCATAATGATGATTTAGTCTAGTTTCATTCTTCCTTGGATTAAAGCCGAGTATATTTTTAATTTCATTTGAGCCTAACTCGCCTTTTTCACCGAGGAGCTTTATTATTGCATACTTTCTCTTTCCCCATTCTTTCTGACTCTTTGAACGCCCAAAAAATAGCGATTTGAAAAGCCGATAATCGCATTTGGAACAACTAACGTACAAGATGTTTTCTTGAATCTTGGAAACTAACTGTTGTAAATCAGTAGCTTTCCTCTTGATTCCAAAACCTATGTGTTTATTAAAATCTAGTATAGACTGATTTTGGCTAATTAATAGCTCAAAATACGGACCCGTATCATATTCCTTTCCTGCGTATTTTATTTTCCCCTTTCTTCGTGACCTAAGGCGAGATACAATTCCAAAACGTAAGAGTAGCTTCCTTGCTTGCATAATCAATACTTTTGAGGAATTAGTAAAGCCAATTTCCTTTCCCTTTGTGACATATCCATCGGTATCAAAAAGACCTCGCAAGAGAGAGGCAACCGATGAGTCATCCATTTTCATTAGTTTTTGATGGATGAACTTTCTATTTCCTTTCTCAACTCCACAACGAACTAAAAATTCCCTAAACCACTTATTCTTCCCTAGAACTAGCTCAGTAGTTCCATATGTATTATTTCCGCGTCTAGTTGATATCGATAGATTAGTACAGGTTTGCTCAACATGATCAATCACTTCATCATCTTCTCCGACGATTGAAGGGGAGCCTTTGTACCGGATTACACCTTTTTTAATTTCAGCTCCTGAATACCCATCTCCTAACATTA
Source organism: Candidatus Hermodarchaeota archaeon (assembly GCA_016840595.1). The sequence continues at coordinate 3,557 of JAEOSA010000152.1, forward strand.
ATCCCAGAAAAAGTGAAAGGTTCAAATTAATTTCGCAATCTTGTTTGGCGGTTTTATTATCAACTAAAAAATCTCTGACATAGCATGTGTTGGGTTTTTGAATTGTTACCCTTCTAGCTGTAGCGAGTTTATCGGCTTTCTCAATTTCATTTGCTGGAATGATAACTTGCTTGTTATCTCTTTTTACTAACATTCGATGACTTGGAGTAACTTGGATTTTATATCCTGACACAGATGAGAACTCAATTAGTGGATTAGAATTTTCCAGACTAACAATTTCAGTCGCTTTTCCTTGAATGAGCCGATCCTTTGATAGGACGTAGATTTGATCTGTTGGATTGAATGCGGATACCTTAGTTTCATCAAGTTCATGCCAAATCTTTGTGTTGGGACCTAAACATAGGGTTGGTGTGGCACAGATTACTTTGATGAGAGTTTCCTTGAAAGCTTGTTCAATTAGTTTGCGTTCAGAATATCGTAGACCGGCATGATGAAAGGCAACACCGGCTCTAATCAAACGGGCGAGTGTATCTGTTACTTGTGTGACTTCGCCAAGTTGTAGCAATTTCTCTGCAATATCTCCCAACTGTTTTTGTTCACTTTTTTTGAGTCGTGGGGCGACAATTGATCCTAGTTTTTGAGCGGTTCGAACCGCGGAGCGTCGCGTGTTGAGAAAAGCCAAGAGTTGTCCTTTTTTTCGAATCACACTACGGGCTATATCTCCTATTGGAAAAGAAGTGGCAGGAGAATAGCTGTCCTCTTCACCGTTACCAAAGAAAACTTTGCCCTCATGATAGACTCCTTCGCGAAGGGATACAGGTCGCCAGTCACTAATGACGGCCGTCCCTTCAAGCCATTCAGCAAGTTCTTCGGCATTATCAACTGTTGCACTTAGTGCAAGGATTTGGGCATTTGGTGAGATTTGACGTAATCGGGCAAGAACCACTTCGAGTGTGGGTCCACGTCCAGGATCGTTGATGAGGTGGACTTCATCAGCGATAACGATGGCAATTTTTGTCATCCATTTCGCTCTGTGACGGAGCAGTGAATCTGCACGTTCGTTAGTACAAACCAGAATATCGTATGTTCCATACTTTTCCTCGGCTGTATCATAGTCCCCAGTTGTGATTCCAACATTCACTCCAAGCTTTGAATAAGAGCGGAATTCTTCGAATTTCTCTGAGGCTAATGCTCGGAGGGGGCAAAGATAAAGTGCTGTGCCTCCTTGTTCCAGAATTGATTTTAACATACATATTTCGGCAATGAGTGTCTTTCCTGATGCGGTTGGTATTGCCAAAACTACATTTTTGCCGTCAAGTATTCCAGTTTTTATCGCTTTTTCTTGGGGTGGATAAAGTTTCGTAATGCCTTTTTCCAAGAAATAATCCTTAACTCGTTTTTCTAAAGGTAAATTGGCAATACGTTTTATCGCACGTTCCCACCTATTGGTTAGGCGCCCTTGATGTACTTGAGTTTGTTAGGTCGGGGTTCGAAAATTAAACCATCTTTATCTCTCAGTTGAAAGATTGCTTGCCTGACAAAATCTTCTGAGATGCCATCAAGTTGAGCACGTTCAATTAATTTGTCTATTGGA
>JAEOSA010000153.1 GCA_016840595.1 Candidatus Hermodarchaeota archaeon
CCCAGATTTTCCAACGCCTTCATGATTGAATTTCGCTGTTTCTCAAGTTTCGTTCGGGATGGACCAGATTCTACAGCCATTTGTTCGTCTAATTCGATAATCAAGTGCATAACATGGTGGATGATGATTTCAAGTGCATCATGCGTTGTAGTATCATCAGCTTGTCGAATCTTCCCTAGTTCTTTCAATGCTTTTTGGACATTTTGAGCGCGCTGGCGTGAAGTCAAAACCAGATCGCTGCCTTTAAGCAATGCCCGTAAATTCTTAGCCGTGTGTTTCTGGCCTCCATGCGGTCGAACTTTCTGGATTCGTGAGTCAAATCCATCTGTGACTCCTTCGAGTGCTTCAATTGATAGAGCCGCAGCTATTTCTGCGTTCGCAGCAAGGGCTTTTGCATCCGCAATGGCTAGTGCAGCAATGGCAGTCATGACCTGTGTTCCATTGATGAGAGCAATTCCTTCTTTGCGATCAAGAGTGATGGGTTTTAGCTTGGCTCGTTCTAGCGCCTTAGCTCCTGGAAGTATTTCACCATTGAATTCCGCCTGACCTTCTCCAATTAAAACGAGTGCCATATGTGAGAGAGGGGCGAGATCTCCACTAGCCCCGACGGATCCTTTTTCAGGGATTACGGGGTGAACCCTTTTGTTAAGGAAATCAAGTAGGAGTTGAAGGGTTGCGAGTTGAATGCCTGAGAACCCTTTAGCTAGCGTATTTGCACGAAGTAACATCGTTGCTCGAACTACTTCAACAGGTAAAGGTGAACCAACACCAGCGGCGTGACTAATCAGGAGGTTGCGTTGGATGTCACGAGCTTTATCACTTGGGATGATTACTTCGCTAAATGGACCGAATCCTGTCGTCACCCCATAGATTACCTCACCTGAATCTGTCCACTGTTGAATCAATTGTGCCGCGGCTTCAACCTTTGTTTTGGCTTTGGATGAGAGGGTGACTTGGGTTCCATTTCGAGCAACGGCTATCACTTGCTCTATAGTAAGGGTCTCACCATCAAGTTCGATTTTCTCTTTACTCATCTTGCTCACCTTTTCTATTGCTGCTTGCCTTACCTTTCTAGGCTAAAAGGTTTCATCCTACAAAATTATGGTCTCGTGGCTGATTAATTATACGTGACGCAAAGATGAAAGTGAACAAATCAGCCAAGAACACTAAAGTTTCTTATGGAGAGTGATTTCGATTTCACTTATTCCTCCCCATTTGCTCTTCTTACCCTTTGGGTAGTAGGTATCAATTTGAATCGCTTTTTTATCAATTTCCAGATCGGGTTCAAATTTGTTTCTCAAGATCTCAGCAACTTCCACCGCGCGGTAGATGAGTTGACCTCGTGCCTTGAGCGTCACGGATTGATTCTTCTTTACTTGGGTAAGGCATGCCCAAACGTATTCCATTAATCGCTTTTTCCCAACGAATACTACATCCTTCATCCAAAACCGTTCAAGGAGTTGTTGATCGAGAGGAGCATCTTCTACCGTGGCAGGAACAGCTGTCGGAGCAGGTTCTGTGATAGGAACCGGAACCTCATCAAGAACGGGTTCTTCAGTGGGTATGGGAACCTCTCGTTCTAGCACCTCCCTTCTAGGTATTAGTGTAAACCCAAGAAGTGGAGGGCTTATCACTTCACCGACATCAACTGGGAATTCATCATCTTCTTCTTGTTCAGGAATAGATGGTAATTGCTCGGAGTCTTTACCCAAGAATTGGGCGAATCTTTCAATTTCACGCTCAAGAAGTTCCATTGTGAAGCGAGTCTTTGGCCAACCTTCAATGCGTTCGAGAGTGGCACTAATCAATTCGGGATTCTTTGTATAGACACCGGCTTCATCTCTTGAATTCCAGCTCTCTTTGGTTAGATTCTGTGATGAGATAATTGCAGCTTTGCCATCGACAATAATACAGTTTGCATGTAGATTTGGACAAGATTCAACCACAAAGCGATTGGCTAAGAACATCTCAATTGCTTCAGGATCTGATCGCTCCATTGCCCATTGTCGCCAATCAACCCATGTGATAAACCGTACTTGCACTTCATCAGAAATTGCCCGGAGAATATGTTCAGCAACATCATTTGTTATGTACGGCGATACAAGAATCAACGACTGCTTCGCAGACCCTAGTATTGCATACACCAAATCATTTAATCCATTGGATGTATTCATGAATACACTTTTTGATCTTTGTGGCAAACTCGACGAAAGCGAATAGGTGTTTTCACTATTTGGATACTCAGAATATTCATCACTGAAAGCTAAGAGAAATGCTCTGGCTTCCTTCAACATTCGTTTTTCAGTTGAAATAACTGTTAGCTCATGAAGATTATTAAGACCGTTTTCTGTGAAATTTGCTGATCCCACAGCAAGACAATTGCCTGTTAATAAGACCTTGAAATGCATACGAGGCCTTCGAACAATCTCGACATCCCGTTTATACTGACGTGCACTTGATTTAATTTGCTCAGCATCTGTGTTGTTTCCCAATACAAGTCTCAAACTCAAGGATTCGTCAACCGTGTTGAGGAGCATATTACTGGGCTTTTTTGATATATGTGGGAAAGCCAGCCATAATTCTGATTCTGCCCAGTTTGTAAGTGAGACATATTCAGGCTCGAGTGGCGAGTCGGCCAGACTAATCAGGGACGTGTGTTTCGTTTCCCCCGGAACCGAAAGTTTGTCGAGAATATAGGGAATGATCCTTCCTTCGATTGTGGGGCGGAATGCCCACAGGAACATGAGAATAACCGAACCTATGAGTAGTAATGGAAATATGATGGGGAACATTCTAGTCTTGGACTCCCCTGTCAGCTGGAAACTGAACCATGTTAGTAAAGACGTTATTTATTATTGTTTAGTCGGTACTAGTCTTTTTGGGCGTTTTGCGTTCTTTTCCATTTTTCACGATTTTTCTGGAAAAACATCCAACACTGTCCTAGCTATTCTTGACGCAAATATGAGTGAGCCGACCAGCCGAGAAGTAAAAGAACGAGCCCCAAAGTGTACGGACTGATAAGCAATGAACCTAGCAACACCCAGGTGAGGTTACTTGGTGTTACACCCAAAAAAATGAAAAGAACTGGCGACATCGCAGTCCAAGAAATGACTGGATATGTGATAACGAGCGCGACTGGTGTTTCTTTTTTCCCGCCTGGTGTGGATGGATAGCGACTACCTAGTGCGACACCGATAGCTGTTGATATGAGTACAGCATGGGGTAAAATTGCAGCCGCCATTATGAGTAAGTGAGGATTTCCTAAAAACAGAGCAAAGTAAATTGTCATGGGGATTGCTAACAGAAAGGGGATTAGAAGGAGTTGCAGGTATTTGATGAATGCGAACCAGAATGGTCGAACCTGGGATAAACGAATAAGATAGATGGTTCCCCGTTCACCTTGGAAGGGATCAGAAGCATTGATTGAAAGAAGGGGAACAATCACAATTATGAGAATGATGTATAGGGTACCGAGTATGGGCACGAGTTGGGAGGGAAGTGGAACTGTAGTGATAAGTGTGGGTTGAAGCGTGATTAGAAATAGGGCAAATACAAAGTTTGCTATGAGTCCAAAGAGATAGAATGCTTTCCCCGGTTTCCTGAATCCAGTAATGAAATCCTTTCGGAGTACTGTGGTAAGGGGAGTTTTTGCCCTCTCAAATAGCACAGAGAAACGACTCAGCCATCCTAATGAGAGTCCACGCCGCCGAGTAACTGCAGAAATTTCTTCATACAAGTCAATGGTAATTCGATCTGATAGGAATTGGGTAACCTCTAACACAAACACATAACCAAATAGTAATCCTCCAATCACCCATGGTAGAGCAGGAAAATAAAGAGTGATGAAGACTGGAACATGGGGATTGGGTACCAACCAATGGCCACTAAAGACCATAGCGACGAATAATCGCGCAAGATTGTAAAGCGGACCATAGAGTACTACACCGCCAACAATCAATATGGGTGTCAACACAACAAAGGTTCCCAAGGCTACTGCAACGAAGAATATAATTCGATAGTATCGTTGGAATCGACGATGTTGTGATACAAATTTTCGCATGAAATATAAGCCACTAGTTGCGACAGAACCGATTTCTCCCAGAAGAAATACTAGTAGAATGATTAGAAGAACCATATCGTAAGACAGGGCATAGGTATAATCTCGCATGAAGAACCACACTATAGGGAGAATAGCGATAACGACGTAGAAGTAGATAAGAAGCCGTCTGGGAATTGTGCGAAAATACTTGGCGGTAAAAAACACATAACCCCTCATGGGTGCAGAAAAAAGCGTGTCAACATCCGCTGGCTCCGATTCCCCTCCTATCGGGACACCAACTAGAGCCTTAATTATCTGGCTAGCAACAATGAGGGCTATAAGAGCATAGACAAGCCAGATTGCGTTTTCACCGAAGAACCCGGATTCCTGGAGAAGTAAATAGATCATATTGCGGACTTCCCTAATCCCAGTATTATAGCCCAAGATCTGACTTTCATTTATCATAAAGAACCAGAGGAACCAGAAAATCAAGAGGATGATTGCGATTGAGAGAGCCTGAATCATGATGAATGCTGGACGGCGTATCGAGATGCGAAGACTGTTCCACATTCGGCGATATTCCCAACGCGTGACGATGCTTGTGGTAGCGCCCCCCAGGATTCTTACCTCCCCTGTAATGTATTGATATAATAATCCTCTAAGTTGTTTCCACTTCCAACTTTTTCACGTAGAGCTCTTACCGATTCAGAAGCGACTTTGACACCTTCTGAGATAATGGTAAACTCATCACAGATTTCTTCAGCAACACTTAGAATATGGGTGGAAATGAGAACTGTTGTGCCATTCTGGGCGACTTCACGGATTATTCGTTTGAGAACATACCCACCTTCTGGATCAAGACCATAGAGTGGTTCATCCATTACTAGGATTTTGGGGTTCCGAATGAGCAATCCGCAGAGTAAAGTTCGTTGAAGCATTCCTCGAGAAAGTTCACCTAGATACTTATTCACATACCCGGCCATGTCAAACCGACGCACATACTGTTCACGACGTTCTTCAAAGTCAGTCTCGGGCACCTGATATAAACTAGCAATGAACCGTAAAAATTCGTCCACCCGTAATGTTTCATATGCGGCGGGAGTATCTGG
>JAEOSA010000154.1 GCA_016840595.1 Candidatus Hermodarchaeota archaeon
AAGCTTGTCCGGAATAGTAATTCACTCCACCAAGGAGAATTAGTGCAATGGAGTCCCCCTCCTTTTCCAACACCTGCCGGAAATCGTCGGTTTGTAGAGTGGATTCACCCGGTTGCGCCTTAACCTCGATCAAAGCTTCGGCGGGATCGATGCCATGGAACTGCATTTGGGATTTGATGGCGTAATGGTCACTTGGAAACGTCTTCTGCTCAATTATCACCTTGTATCGCGATGTAGTCGGACGATAAAAGGAAACCAGCATGAGATGAAGGTTGACCGTTAACGAATTCATGAGCACAACTTCTGTGGACTTGCCGCCCATAATGCGTGCAACACTATCACGAACCGCATCCTCATATGATACCCAGGGACGATCACCTTTAGTGTAGGCTTCTACTCCCCACTGTTCCCAGCCGTTCATTACCGATTCAAGATGAGCCCGTGCGGTTTTTGGTTGTAATCCCAGAGAATTCCCAAGAAAATAGATGGCTGGAGTTTTTCCTGTATCTACAGGAAGGAGAAACTGATCTCGATATTGGTTAAGCGGATCCTTAGCATCCATTTCCGAAGCATAGTCTTTGCTAACCATGTAATCTGTCACACGCGTCACATCCTGTGTCAAAATAGGACCTAACGTTCCTCTTAAGCACCTACGAACAGCCTAGAAAAAGAGAAGAAAGAAGCGGAAAAATTGCTTTTACACATACTATCTATAAGGTTTTGACCGCTTCTTCGTTTGTTGCGATAATACCGGCTGCGAGATTGAGTATACCACCAATTGAGAGGATAGTAATTGCACCGATGATGATTAGGCCTGCTTGGTGATTCTCGGGATCATTGCGCCACATAACTGGTAAAATCCCGAGAAGCGTCGCAAATATCCCGATCATAAGGAAGAATAAGAACAGGGTGTGGTTCAAAGTAGAGGGTTCAAGCCCTGTCCAGAGAAGGAAGAAGTATAACAGGGTTGTGATACTCGTAATGACGAGCCCACCAATCAAATTCAATGTGCCTCCGGCAAATGCTAATGATCTAGCTGTTTCATTCGACATTTTTCACTACTCAATTAATATCAGATCACCACAATCATTGTGATGTCACAAAAAAAACAGGAGGACCAAGCGTATATATTCTTGGAAACCCCCCTGTTAAAAACTGCGAAAATGATTGCTAGGTGGAATATTGTCAAAACCGTTATGGTCAACCAGCTAAACACCCGTGTAGAAAAGGTTAATTAATCAAATTTTGTAAGTCCAATTAGAGCCAGCTCGCTGGCTGGAGGCTACAGAACTATGTCTAAACAATATCTTGAATGCCCACTTTGTGGTAACACCCAATTCCGAAAAGAACAAGGTCGAATGGATAGTAAATGGGGATTCACATCCCATAAAATTACGCTCATGATTTGTGAGCAGTGCCGATTCATCATGCAATTCTCCAAAGGTCGCTCAATCTTCGACTTCGACTAGGTATGACCCCGAATTACTGTTCCCAGGAACTGCCAAAGAACTGCTTGGGTACAAGTTCACTGATAATCCCGAGTGTAATGCTCAGGGTCTTCGACGATGTTATAGCGGTTTCCATCAAGGTCCTCAAATCCAGCCATGATGCCACCCCACGGCATCTCTTCTGGAGGCATAAAGAAGCGGACCCCTCGCTCTTTCAATTTCTTATACAATTTATTCATGTCCCGTGTCTCAAAGGTAATCCCAGTACTCTGCCCAATTTGACCCAATTGCCACTCGTACAGGATAGGATCAGTATCCGGATTCGGTTCAACAAACGCAATTTTCGCCCGTTCACCAGATGGACCGAGTTCCACCCACCCAAACCGCGGAGCATACAAAATCACAGGGATTTCAAGAATATCCTGGAAAAAGGCAATCGCCTCCTCCTGATTGGAAACAAACACACGAACCGTCCACAGCCGATGAATCAAAGGACCTGAGCTTTTCTTTGATGACATAATAGCCCACCGCTAACGTCCTCAACCTTTACAGTCATAACTGTTACTCCTTTCTAACTCTTGATAGCATGACTTTCTATCGAACAAAAAGATGTTTTGTTGATTTATTAAAGAATCAGAACAGTCCTCTCATACTGGTAGTAACAAGTGTATTTTCTAGCATAACTACTGATAAAAGTAGTATAGAAGAATAGTTGACTAAAGGGCAGAGGAAGTGCTGATATTGCCAAGAAGGATACTCCCACCCGTGATTTTCATCCTAATTTGTACACTTTTTTGTCCTTCTTATTTTAGAGCGGTTGAATCAAGAGAACAGTTGAGAATTTCTTCAGAACGGTTTATTGGAAATATCTATCTGCTGGAGCATACTTGCCATCCTCAGAGCCTTCAGATTCAATCTCCGATTTCTTATGGAGTCCATCACATCACGTTTGGCACAAATAACTCAGAATGGGGGGCCTCACTAATTCAATGCAAAGCTGGTGGCTTCGCCATCTCTGGGAGTCGCAAGAGCCCTGGATCTTTTTACGTCGTTCTTCTAATACGCACTGATGATATAGGATCTCGTGTCTGGAAACAGGAGTTTTCCGGTCCTGGATGGGATCTTTATGGTATAGACCTAACTGAACTTGACAATGGGGGATTCATGCTTTTTAGCCAAGGGTTTACTACAATGAGCGCACCCCAAATTGCCTCAATGCTTTTGATGTGCACAACTTCAGAAGGAAATGAACTATGGACACAAACATATGATCCCCCTTACACCTTCGAACCTTTCCTGTTTAACAGAGCTGGAGCTTTTTCTTCCTGTGAGAATGGAGACTTTATACTTGTTGAGATTATTGACCCAGATTATCATAGCTGGGTTGTCCGAACCGATAATAATGGAACGCCGTTATGGCATCATGACTATTATGAGTGGAAGTATTGTACTGAAATCATTGAGTGTAAATCAGGAGGTTTTGCTCTTATAGGAGAGAATGGGTGGCTATTGCGTCTTGACCAAAATGGCAATCAGCTCTGGAATCAAACCTATTCAGCCTATTCCTATTTGTCTTCACTTACCGAATGTCGTGATGGAGGATTTGCCCTAATCGGAAGTACAAAAAATATCTATTACGATGACAACGATGTCTTATTACTCAGAACGAACGCAACAGGTCACCAATTATGGAATATAACTTATGGAGGGGTAGGCGAAGATTGGGGTCTAGACTTAGTCGAAACAGCAGAAGAACACTTTGCCATAACCGGATATTCAAATAGCACACCCAATGGTGACTATGACCTCCTGTTCCTTCAAACAAATGCCAACGGGACCATTATAAGAGAATTTACCTATGGTGGAATCGATTACGACTATGGATCAAGTTTGATAGATTTGGGGAACAACGAATTCGCCATCACGGGTTCAACCAAAAGTTTCGGAAATGGTGGCTCAGATGTATGGCTTGTCCGTGTACTCAATCCAGAATCTATACCCCCAACTTGGATAGACCTCCCAACTGACCAAGCTTACCCCTATGGCAAAAACTTTACCTACTGCCTTAACGCCAGCGATCCTTCGGGTCTTAACACTTGGTGGACCAGCGATCCAATACGATTGCCCATTGATAACAAAGGCGTAATTTCTCCTGGTTACATCCTGCCACCAAACCAATATCCCCTTCAAATCTGGGTCAACGACACATTCAATAATATCCTCACTGCCAACTTCACTATCACCATTACACCTCCTCTGTTTCCCTTATTCCCTCTGACAATTACCTTCTTCCTCATTCTACCAATTCTACTCATCATTTCTGTTGTTGTCTACAATTACCACTACAAGAAAAAAAGATACATTCTTTTATGAGTTTAAGGCCAGAAGAAAAATTTGAGGAACTTTTTCCAAGGAAAGTCAAAGTATGCCTATGTCGTGGATGGAACAGGTAGTCCGACAGTGGATGAAGAGACGTCGAGCTGAGTTAATTCGACAGAATCAGGTTAACATCCGAGCACTCACAGAGAGCTAGCCAAACTAATCTCAAAGGAAATTTTTGATTTTTTAAGACCGACGAATTGTAACAGGGAATCGATATTGACAAATTTTTCCCCTTTTCACAAAGGCTTTAATAGAAATAGAATCTGATTGCCGCCGTAAACATATGGAGGTCTACTCATGGATTTTGAATTTTCACCTGACGAAGAACTCTTCCGACAAACGGTCCGGGAATTCGCTCAAAAAGAAATTCGTCCCTATACACGGGAAATGGACGAAACCGGTCAATTGCCGAAAGGTTTGGTCAAGAAAATGGCTGACCTCGGTCTTCTGGGCATAACGATCCCGGAGAAATATGGCGGAGCAGGCGGTAACTTTATGCAAACCTGCATCGCCGCTGAAGAACTTGCACGCGCAGATCTCAGCATTGCTATCCCCGTCTTTTACCTCGTCGAAGCTAGCTGGGCCTGGGTCTTCGCCCGACATGGGACCGAAGAAGCCAAACAGGAGATATTACCCAAAGTTGCTAGCGGGGAATATTTCTTTGGAATTGCGACAACAGAGCCTGGAGGAGGTAGTGACATTGTCGGCGCAACGACAACGACCATCGCCCCCAAAGGCGATAAGTATGTTGTGAACGGCGAGAAGGTCTACATTAGTGGTATTCGTGAATCGATCACTGAGATGAAAGGTCGCTACTTCACCACCGCCTACTTAGACAAGAAGGCGACGCCGAAGCATCGTGGTATTGCGGCGTTCATTCTTCCGGTTGAAAAAGATACGCCGGGCCTGACTCCTACGCTTTTTGAGGATTGGGGTCGGATGGGAATTAGCACAGGAGGCTTTGCCATGGACAACGTAGAGATTCCGAAGCATTGGTTGATTGGTGAACCTAACCGTGGGTTCGTGTACTCTATGGAAGGGTTTTCTGCCGCGCGTGTCATCATTGGTGCTACCTGTATCGGTTGTGCCCTTGAAGGACTCGAGATTGGGAAGAACTATATCCGCCAACGCAAAGCCTTTGGCAAAGAACTTGGTAAATATGAAGGGATCAGCTTCCCGCTTGCTGAATGGCATAGCAAACTCATGGGCGATCGTCTAATTATGTACAATGCCGCGTGGATAATGGATAAAATGTATGCGGGTGACAGCAAGTACACGCATTTCGATGTTGCTCTCTGGACTGCTATGGCTAAACT
>JAEOSA010000155.1 GCA_016840595.1 Candidatus Hermodarchaeota archaeon
GCAAATTCACTTGATCCTGAGGCGAAGAAAGTAGCCGATATCGCACGTCGAATGAATATGAAAATCCGACAAGCTCAAGCCTTTATCGTAATTGAACTTACTCAACTGGTTGCATCGAAACCTGAACTCATTGAAGATCCAATCTTAGCAGAGTACAAACATGCCTTAGAAATTACGAAGCGTAAAGCTCCCTTTGTGCTAAGTGATCTAGAAGAACGCCTCTTCATCCAAAAAGACCGATATGGAATTGACTCATGGGCACAGCTCCAAAATGACTGGCTAGCCACGAGGACTTACGAAATTGAAGTTGATGGCGAAAAGAAAATTATGCCCTTCGGGGAAATTATCGGACTATACGAGCATCCCAATCGTAACGTTCGCAAAGCCGCAAAAGACATCGTGTGGACTGGATTGAGTCAAGATGAGATCTTGTGGGCGAGTGCCCTTCGGGCGATTGCTGGCGACCACCTCGAGACCACTAAGCAGCGAAAATGGCCTTCTCCCCGAACTCAAAGTCTCATCGACAATGATGTTGATCCGGAAACCATTGATGCTCTCATGATGTCAGTGCAAGATCATGTGGCACTTTACCAGCGGTATTTAGGAATCAAAGCGAAAATCATGGGCTTACCCAAACTCGGAGAATGGGATGTTGTGGCTCCATTGCCAAATATGCCTGAACGAAAATTCTCATGGAAAGAGGCCCGACAAATCTCAATTGATACATACAACGGATTTGATCCAGAACTCGCTCAAATCGTGGCAAACATGTTTGATAAGAAACGGATTGATGGTGTAGTTCGGAAAGGAAAGGGGTCTGGTGCGTGGTTCTCCGATTGGCTCAGCGAAAAATCTGGGTTTATTTTCTTGAGTTACAATGGACGATTAGGCGAAGTGTTCACACTGGTTCATGAAAATGGTCATGCGGTCCACAGTGTCCTCATGTCCACAGCTCAACAACCCCTCAATACAGAAATCGGAATGTGCATTGCAGAGATTGGAAGTATCTTCGGGGAACTCCTTCTTGCTGACAAATTAATCGCTGAAGCTAAAACCAAAGAGGAGAAACTTGAAGTCCTAACAAAGGTCCTCGACGAGTTTGGCATGTCCGTTTTCCAAGTTTCTGCCCGGTACTTCTTCGAAATGGATTTGTATGACGCCATTGAACGTGGGGAATATTTGGATGGTGAGACCATTTCCAAATACTGGGTGAAAGGTCGTGACATGATGTATAGAGATGTCGTTGAGTGGCTACCGAATAGCAAATGGGAGTGGACATTCAAAGTTCATTACTATCTACCACGATTTCGATTCTATAACTACCCCTATGTCTTCGCAAACCTCTTCGTCTTTGCTTTATATCGGCTCTATAAGGAGCAAGGAAAAGATTTCGTTCCAAAGCTGAAACGCATACTCGCAGCTGGTTCTACCCACTCACCACGGGAACTTGCCGCCGAACTCGGCTTCGATATCGCCACGACTGAATTCTGGGCTTTAGGAATGAAACAAGCCGAAGAGTTCATCAACGAACTCGAATCACTAACTAAATAAGAAATCCTAGCCTTCTTTCGATTCACTGGTTTCAGGGCCTTCAAAGGTTTTCCCGCATCTTGGACAGTATTTCGCCTTATCAGGAAATATTTCACCACATTCTGTACAAAATGCGGTTTGAGTAGCTGCAACAACTAAATCGTCACTATCTGACTCTGTAGGCTCCTGAGTTCGTTCGATTTGCCGTTGCAGAACCCGTCGTTTCCAGTAACGGTACAGGAAAAAGGAACAGAGAATAATGAGACAGAGGGCAACGACAATGAGACACCCCATTATGATGAAGATAATGGGATTTATCGGTGAACCTGGGACAATGTCGATGTTCACTGAACCTAGTCCATAGGTAATGTCGCTCCGGGGATAGGATATGACCCTGATATAATAGATTTGATCAGGAAGCAAGGAATATTGAATCGCTTCCGTAGAGTTCAGTGATATTGATTGGGCTAAGAGGTTTTGATTGCTGTCATAGAGGTAGAGATCAAAATCTGCATCATAATTTTCAAACGGTCTAAGAATTATGGTGTATTCAGTAGGAATCGGTACGGTGATTCGGAAATACACCGAATCATTCTTTCCATCAAGATACCCGTTCAGGGGAACAAACTCAAACTGCATAACGGAATTAATAGAGGTTTCTCCGATTCCATGAAATTCATTAATGAATTCAGAATAGCGGGTAACATTAAGTAACGACAATGGAACAGCTTCGTAGTCTGCGAAATTCAATGCTATACCAACTGCGCCAGGAACGCCTAGCATACTTTGTTCATGAGCAATTGCTGCACGAACTGCCTGCGACATATTGGTTGCAAGACTATGGACCACGGGATTTATTGATTGGACAGCAAGTTGGTTTGAAAAGTCCCATAAGTCAATGAAGTAAGGGATGGCAAAATGCTGGGTGGAACCTCTTGCTCCACTTATGATTGAGTAATTCGTCGTAAGCGCACCAGGGTTGAGTAGCCATTCGACAGTTTCGTTGAACCAGTAGACAAGGTTTTTGATGTTGGTCGTGTTGATAACAGAAAGACAGAGATCAGAAATTCCACTTGGATAGTATGTCGAATATTCTCCTCCCTGTGAGTAAGCTAGGATGTATCGGTCAACGATTTCTTTGCATACTGCTAGGGGGCTACTATTGGGGATGAGATTGAGGCTATGAAGAATTGTGCTGTACGGAAAACCTCGTCGGGGAATGTAGTTTTCCGAGAAGACAATCAAATCTGTTCCATTTTGAATTTCATAGGCTAGTTCCAGCTGTCCCATAAAACTTGCATCAAAGGCTACAATATCAATCGGATCAATGGTCTCATTTTCCAGTGCAATAGCAATTTCATGTGGAAGAAGTCGATCGTTTCCACTGGTTTCATCATTACAGACGCCTAAGTAACCTGTACCATGATCCCAAAGGACAAGGAGATAATTTTCTGCTTCCGAGTAGTTTTGACCAAACCTGATAAAGTCTACAAGAGTGGAGGGGTCACCCATGTTCGGCTCTGCTGGCAGGGTAGTGTTCAGGGGTTCAGACCGAATTGAAGTTCCCAAGGGCGCCTGTGTGATGTTATATGTAAAAGCTCCTGAACCCGGGGTTGCAGTTGTTGAGGTAAAATCGACGTAAACAAGAACATTGACCTGTTGGGTGGATCCTTCTGTTTCTAATTCGATTATCTGATTTATTGCCGTTAAATCTAAGTCGTTGTCAGCGCACATATACATCAAGATGGTCCAGTTTCTCGGAGAATTCCCATTAGTCGCTAGAATTTTGGAGTCAATATTTTGGGTTGTGTCTTCTGGACTTGAGGCAACGACCGATGAAATTCCGCCAATTCTTGATAATCCGGGAGGTTTGGAACTAAGGAGGGGTTCCTGAGTATGAAGAGCACTAAAACGGGTCCCAAGTAGTGAGATTGGTGAAACTATGGGCATCAGGATAAGCAATGCCAGGAGAATTAGTCGTGCCCCTTTCATGTAATTACCCTCTTATGCCCTCAAGAGCGGTTTCCCCCAATAAATTTATCCAAATCCACCCTTCTCACGCTTCTAAAATTGGCTTTGTTAATCTTTAAAAGCTCTTATCCCTGTTGGTTTCTTTCCTAGGTTCTATTGGGATTGATTCCAATGCCTGCTAAACAAACTTCGAGCGAAGGTCGCGGGAAACTGCATTTTGTAGAATTATTAACCGTGGATATTGACGGTGTTCCCAAGGGTATGACTGTGCCCATTAGCCCTGTCGATTCTATCACACCTCTGCAAAAGGGAACATCACCGATTCCACAATGCGGTATCGATGGCTCATCAGTTAAGGGTCTCGCGACAATCACTACCTCCGATCTTCGGCTAGTTCCTGATTCAACAACAATTCAAGAGTTACCAAATAGTGTACCTCGCCGGGCGGTAGTGATATCTGATGTACTCAAACGAGCCGTCGATGGAAGCCTGAGTCCTCATCCCTTAGCACCACGAACAATTCTAAAACGTAATGTTGAACGACTTGCCGCCAAAGGCATGGAAATGCGTGTGAAACTAGAACCTGAATTTTATTTCCTGACAGAAGATGGTGTCCCATTAGATGCAGCGGGCTATGCTGATATTTTTCCTGAAAACAAGGGTATGGATTTACTACTGGAAACCGCTTTAGATTTACGTGCGGCAGGAATTGAAACAGCTTGGCTTCATTCGGAACACGGGCAAAGTCAACAAGAACTTGAACTGAATTTCACAGAACTCAGTCGGGCGGCAGACAACTTTTTGCTTTTCAAACTACTAGTTCGCCGACGAGCCGCGTTGTATGATGTGGAAGTCAGCTTCATGCCTAAACCGTTTCCCAGTCAGGCGGGGAGTGGATTACATTGCCACCTCCAACTTTGGCAAGGCAATCAGAATCTATTTGGGAATCCCGATGGAACCCTCACCGACACGGGCCTTCACTTCGTAGCAGGATTAATGCATCACGCTCCAGCAATCACAGCGATAGCGAATCCCACGGTGAATTCCTTCAAACGGTTGGTTCCTGGATTTGAAGCCCCCGTTTACAATGCCTGGGGGTATCTCAACCGTTCAGCCCTCATCCGCATCCCACTTTTCACCTCAGCTGAAAAAGCCGCTATCGAATTTCGATCTCCTGATCCCTTAACAAACCCCTATTTGCTCTTTGCTGTGCTCTTGGGTGCAGGAATGGATGGTGTGGAAAGGCAGCTTAAGGCTCCAGAACCGGTGACTGAAGACCTATATCATATGCCACCCAAACAACTTGCACAACGCAAGATTGAGCAATTACCCGACACTCTGCAAGGTGCACTTCAGGCACTCCAAAAAGATAAGCTTCTCACCGATGTACTCGGTCAGGAATTCAGCAACCTCTACAAGGAAATTCGTGAAGCCGAATGGTATCAATACACCCACGCAGCGGTAACCGACCAAGAATGGGAATGGTATCTGCATCGCTAAATTTTAAGAATACAAAGATAACCTACACTAACTAGGGAAACGAAAATGACCGATATCAGTGAAAGCATAGAAATCAAAGCACCCCTTGAAAAAGTCTTCAAGTACACTGTGAATTATCGCAATGTCCCGAAATTCATT
>JAEOSA010000156.1 GCA_016840595.1 Candidatus Hermodarchaeota archaeon
AAATGCCTTCCTGTCATCGCGTGAGCGACCAATGGATTTTCAGCTTATCGATGCAAATAAACCTGCCGATGCACAGTGGTCTTGGTATTAAGACGTGCGCTATCATGACCAAAGAAACACTAACTGATTACACTCAACAATTGAAAACGCTGCTTACGGATGCCATCAGCTCATCACTGAAATCTCAAGATAATTTTGGAGTGCTCTTTTCTGGAGGATTGGATAGCAGTATACTCGCGGCACTCTTAGCCTCTCTTTACTCTGAGCCTTTCCCTCTTTTTGTCACGGGCATAACCGCTGCAAAAGATATTCCTCAAGCCCGACTCTCAGCCTCTCATCTTAATCTTCCGCTCACAATACGAATTTTCACACACGATGATGTGAAAGAAAAACTTCGCCAGATTCTCTCAATCTGTGGAGTAGTTGATCTCCTGCACGTAGAACTAGCGATTTCTTTCTTCTTTGCTACAGAGTGTGCGAGCCAGAATAATGTAACAATCGTTTTTAGCGGTCAAGGCGCCGATGAACTCTTTGGAGGTTATGCCAGACATGAAAGGCATTTCATCGAATCGGGAAGCGAGAGGGCCTCAGTCGAAATGCGTTCCGATCTTAAGAAGCTTCAAGAAGTAACACTCCCTTGTCTACAAGCCGTCGTCAATCATTTTGGATTACAACTAGTCACACCATTCTCAAATACGTCTCTTATCGAGTATTCTCGCAAACTGCCTTTTACGTGCAAATTGAACCTATCCTCTGGTGAGGTTGTGAGAAAACAGCTGCTACGTCAGGTGGCTCAAGAAGTGGGGCTGCCTTCTCAAGTAGTGAATGCCCCGAAACGCGCGATCCAATATGGTTCGGGAGTCCACCGCATCTTAACTAATTTGGCCACCGAATACTGGGCTGAAAAAGAACCTACAGTATCTGCTCGGAAAGCAAAAAGTTATACACGCATTAATCAATTCTTAGCTCAAATAAACGACGAATAATTACCAAGATACCTTTGAGCCAATTTTTCTTAGAAGCTCATCTGAGTAAGCGTTGTACTCGTTTAGCCACAGAGTCAATGATCAAAGATATTACTCCTAAGGGAGTACTCTTGTCAGAAATTACGGCTAACACATTTGCGGCTCCAACACGACGAATAAACAAATGTCCCTTTCGACACCGCATCATCAAATCCATATTCTTTCCAATTCCTAACTGCATAGCCGTTTGCTCAGACAGAGAACCCAGTGAAGCAATCGCTGCTGCAAGCTGAAGCTTCTCGACTTCTTCCTTTCCCATTAATACGACAAGGGGTAACCCATCTGCTGTCATTACAGCCGCACTAAAAATTGAAGGCTGGCTACTCACAACATTCTCCAAATACTCCTCCACTTTAGACAACGCGGATGCATCAGTAGGCGACTGCATACATCTCACCTGCCAAAAGAAGACTTTTTAGTGTTTCCAGAGCTGACTCAAACTACAATTCTTCAATCTAGAATAAAAGCAGTATTAACTGTTCATGATTGTCGATTTGCCAATACTTTTATTAACCACTCTTAATTGTCCATGTCCACCCTCAAGGCTCGGTGACAATGGTGTCGGAAAAAACATCCAAAACGAAAACGAAGACTACTACCAAAAAGGAAACTAGCAAGCCAAAGTCCAAATCCACCAGTAAACCGAAAGCAAAGGCGAAAGCTCCGAAGAAGACCACGACGAAGAAACCTAAGAAAAAGCGCAAAACCAAAACCGCTGCTGAGGCAAAACCAAAAAGAACACGTCCACGAAGGTTACCATTGGAAACTCCAGTCAAGGGCGTTTTAATGAACTACCAACGAGGAACCGTTCGACAACGGAACCAATACGGTTTGATTCAGCTTCAAGGTGTTTCTTCGATTTCAACAGCAGCATCCTATATCGGTCGATCAGTCATACTCCATTTCAATGAACGAACGCAAAACCATGGTCGAATCGTTTCAGTGCATGGAAAGAAGGGTGTGCTCCGAGTGCGATTTCGCCGAAAGCTAGCCCCGGAGGCTTTGGCAAAAGAGGTTGTAGTCTTTTAAATCAGTGGAGTTCTCACCAAAACCTCCCTCTTTCTAACAATTATCTCATTATTCAAAGCCAGTTCAGGCTAGAATAGCACTTTTTATCCTACTTTAGCCGTAAATCACATGAAATACGGATAATAATTAACCAGTATTCCTGTGTGGATATCAGATAAGAGATATCGTGGGTGCGTGAAATGATCAAGAATGAGAACAAGGTAAAACGAAAGGTTCAGCTAAAACGTGTTAACATAAAACCACGAGAAGTAAAAGTACCAAAGGAGATATTAGAAAAGGTTGAGGAAATGGTGGCCCAAAAGCAAGAACCTGACCTATCGGCTGATCAGCAGGCCATTCTATATATTTGTGAACGAGGGCATCAATCCTTTGTCAGTATTCTTCAAGGAGTTAACAGCACTCGCATTCCTATTGGAAAACCTCCGCTCGATGAAAAAACGGTGCGTTCTCTGCTTCAAGAGTTGGAAAACGAAGGTTATCTTTCAAAAGCTGAACTCCAAGACCAACCCACATGGACGGCAACTGAAAAAGCTAGAGCTTTAGAAAATTAGGCGGGTAGTTCGCTTCTGAAATGGTCAAGTCGGTTAGCTTCTGTTGGAAAAGCTAAAACCCAGATTTTTTTTAAAATTCTGCAGCAATTCGTTCGCCGTGTTCCGTCAAGAAATAGAAGGAATGATAAACTCCTCGACGTTGTTCGACGAGCCCAGCGGAAAGCAGCCGTTTAAGGTGATAGGCAGCTGTACTGGGGGGAATATCTAACGCCCGTGCGATATCGCGCAGGAATGTTCGTTGCCCATTAAGGGTTTGTAAAATTTGACGACGCGTACGATGACGCAACACTTTCTCAGTTAGAGGTGTCATTATTCTCAACCGTCCAGTTTTACTAGCAACTCAGGTAGCAATTTAGTCTATCCCCTTAAATATATACTTTGCGGCACAAATACGTACATGAATTAATTAACTATAATCTTAACAATATAGACGATTAATGCACTCAAAACTACTTGATTTGCAAATCAATGAATTATATCATTATGCAAACTCATAAGAAGATGTAGTCAGCCTTACTGTATCGTTACACCAACTGTCTATGTTCGATGATAGCTAATGGTTGGGCGAGGCGTGTCAATAGACCGCGGTAAAGACTCATATGATTTAATCATGTCACTCCTTTCCTTAAGTGAGATTCAACGCCGGATACTCATTTCACTCGCCCATATCTACCCCAAGGCCGCATCCGGCAAACAACTCATCACTCTCATTGGGTACAGTGGAAAAGCCAAGTCCCTATATCGTGGACCTCTTGAACGGCTTGAAATGGAAGAGCTGATTCTTGTTGATCGATTAACTCCTCGACTCCACTCAATACGTGTCAATCATCTTCATCCCTTAATCGGATACCTACTGGAACTCATTCAAGCCCATGGAAATGCCACCATGGAGCTATATACCCAAGCCCTGGAGGATGGAAAATCCATTGACGAGGAGGAATGAACAAGTCCTCACAGAGATCATACGAGAACAATATCTCCTCGAGTGGTTCTTCTTGGGGGTCTTATGGACAGTGTGTGCTCTCTGTGCTTACATACTCATCACGAACCTTCTTTGGTTACCCTCATTGGGTCCTCCATGGACGCCCCAACCGGATGTTCCTTGGTGGCAATGGCTTTGCCTTGCATTCACTCATCCATTCATTTGGCCCGCTGCAATTGCAACCCTAATAGCCTTGATGCTGGCATTTACTGTGACATTATATTTTGCCGCATGGATGCCATTGCCCGTCGATTCTATCCTTCGACTTGAGCTCAATCGAATCGGACCTACAACGAAACTACGATTACGAAGACAGTACGTGACAAAAATCAATACTAAAGGCCTCCTCCTAACTCGGGTTCTATCACGAACTACCACCTCAGGAGAATATGGCCTGGTTGTATTACGGGCAACCTTCCCTGATGCTTCGCCTGAAAAATTAGAATCACTAGCCCAACGAAATTTCCTTTCCAGGGATAAAATGTCAATTGCTACTGTATCTTCTGTGGACGAGCTTCACTTCAAGGTTACTCAACTTGCTCGTGCCTTTGCAGAATTCTAATTTTTTCTGCTCTTTAGTTATCGGATAAGAGTAGTTACTGTTCCAATGCAGCGAGTATTCGCTTCTCGAGTGACTACTCGGTCACCTACACGAAGCATTTCCGGACCCTTCTTGAACATCATGCGAACTCGTGCCACATCTCCAACCACGAGGTATTCTTTGTCATAGATTTCTTCAAAGATTATGGGCTGTTGAATTGTTGAACTGTGAAATACTGGTTCATAACCTGGTCGGATTCGAGTGGGATGTCTGGTAACAATGATAGTTGCATCGAAGGCTCGAACAGCTTTAGTGTCAGCGTCTTCATCGCTAATGATTTGTCCGCGACGTATTTTTTCTGGGTCAATGCGTTTGATATCAAAACCAAACACGTCCCCTGCTTTGACTCGTTCAACTCGCTTTTTGAAGACTTCAATGGATCCAATTCGTCCCCGCATAAATCGACCCTCTTTATCAGGGCCACAAAGGACTCTTTGACCTGGTTTGAAGATGCCTTCTTGAACAGTTCCTGTAAGCACTACGTTGGTACCTCGAATTCCTCGGTACACCTTATCGATGTAAGCCAAAGCGGGTTTTTCCACGCGCTCATCTGGTATCCGGGTGGGTAGACTTACAAGCGTGCTGCGAAGCAAGTCAAGACCTTCTCCTGTCACACAGCTCACTTCAAATACAGGAACAATGACCCGATTACTAATTTCACGATTAATAATGGTAAGATCATCTTCAGACGTGATACGAAGGGGAACATGTCCGATTTCCTTGATGGTTTCAAAAACAAGATTTTGCACATAGTCCCGCTGAGTTTCGTCACAATCATCAACTTTGTTAATTACAACCAGGAAAGGGAGTTCTTGGTTAGATACCAATAGCAAGTGTTCACGGGTGATATCATCCAGACGAAGGAT
>JAEOSA010000157.1 GCA_016840595.1 Candidatus Hermodarchaeota archaeon
CCAGGAATTGCCACCCTTCTGAAAGATGTTCCTGGAATCATCCATGTTCTTGAGCGTGGTGAGCTAATCAAAGTGTTTAGTGAAGTACCATTAATGGAAATGGCTGAAAGGGTTTCACGAGCATTCCAAGGACAGGATATCGGTATTAAGAGCATCAAGCCTAAAATCAGTGTTGACATGACCGATTACTTCATTCTCATTACGGGACGACAATTAGAGGTGTAACACAAGTTTGCGGCGACAGACAACGAAAGGAATGATTCAGAGACAAAGATATCTGGTCCTTTTACTCACAACCGTCATACTTCTGATTCCCCTAATTCAAGCTGACCTTGCCTCCATAAACATTACAAACACTTTCCTGGGCAATGATGAGACGGAGTCGAAACTCTCGAAACCGTTACTCGAACGCATTGAATCAAGTAGCGATCCGGATCTCCCCATTGACATTATTGCAAGCTTATCTGAATCCACAGATTGGAGAGCAGCTCAAAGAGCGATTCTTCAGAAAGCTGCGTTGACCAATATCAAGATTTATCATAATATTGTGCACGCCATTTCTCTGAGAACCACGGTGGGTGCGTTACACCAATTAGCTGGTCTTCCTGAAATTCGAAAATTATGGACAGACATTGGATTCCATCTCGATACCAGTGATCAATCTATTCAACACAGTCTGATGGTTGTGCCTAATGGTTATCTTCACCCCCGTGAGATAATTGGAGTCAATCCTCTTTATGATCAGGGATTCAACGGTTCGCACACGGTCGTTTCCATCATAGATACCGGTGTTGATGCGACTCATCCTGACCTTGATGATTTGGATGACAATGAAACCACTAATGACCCCAAAGTCCTAGCTCAAGTCTCCTTTGCTGAAGGCGATCCCTTCCCCTTTGATTTGAATGGTCATGGAACCTATTGTGCCGGATTAGTCGCTGGAACGGGAGCCGCTTCCCAAGGGAACTACACAGGAATTGCACCCGGAGCTCAACTTATCAGCGCCAAAGTTGTACTTGGAGATGGCACAAGCTATTCATCATGGGTTATCCGAGGAATAGAATGGAGCATCACAACAGGAGCAGATATCATTCTTCTTCCTTTCTCAACCTTGGGAATGCCCGGTGACCCACTTTCAGAAGCCGTTCGCAGAGCCTCAGAACAGGGTGTCCTTGTTGTCACGGCTGCTGGAGATCGTGGACCAAATCACATGACAATTATGTCCCCTGGTGAATCGTTGGCAGCCCTTACAGTTGGAGCATTTGATTATGAAACGAACTCAGTCCCTGATTTCAGCAGTCGTGGTCCAACCTTTGATATGCGCACCAAACCTGATCTGGTCGCACCAGGTGTCGACATTATATCCTCATCTCTTCACAACATCCTACCCACGGATATTGGAAACATTTCAATTTCCCCCGAAGACATTGATTTTGACTTATTTGGATTTGGACGGTTTGGCACAGCCATTAACGAAAATTACACGATAGCTAGTACTACCGCTGCTTCCGCAGCCCTTACTGCAGGATCAGCTTGTCTACTACTCCAGGGAAGTCAATACGCAACACCAGAGTGCATATCAATAGTTATGCGAAAGGGAGCAAATCCACAATTTAATGAACCGAACATTGAGGGCGCAGGCTTATTGGATGCCGCTACAGCACACATCGAGCTTGATACCCTCTTTGATCCCTTCCCCTCATCTTTCCGTGCACGAAGTGTGGGTCTGGGCTTACCTTACTATGGTATACTGGTGAGTGAGTCCTCGTCAGAAAATGTCACGTTACTTATGAGCGGGTATACGACGACAATGGCAGCTATTGCTTCTAGTCCAGTGACAAACATGTCGATGTTCCATATGCTAATGGGTATGTTCTATCTAGCAGTCGGAAACAGTAGTGTGCTTCCGTTTGCATTCCTTAATGTTGAACAAGAATTTCATTGGACAGGGCTACCTTATGGAAATTATGTTCGGGCCACAGGAATATTGTCTTATAATGATCTCTTGATAATCCCTCGTATTGAGTCTTGGCAGATAACAACACCTCCGGCGACTAATGCGTTTCGTATTTCCTTTTTCTTCGTGAACATTGGTACAGAGAATGTGACAGATATTCGATTGTACAGTTTGTGGAATTTTGACCTATTCTCAGGCGCTAACGATACATCAACTCAACAAGGTTTCTTCAACAGTTCATCACAGCTATTTTACGTGCATGCCGATACCCTTCCTCCGAATGAAACTTCTCGAGTAGATCAGTACATTGGAGTTAACGCCTCAACACCATTTTCCAGTTTTGAGGTTGGACCATATTCGGACGTTAGTGATCGGTTACAAAACGAGACACTAAACGGGAATAGCATTTATGACAATGATGATGGAGTGGGGTTTGGTACACAGTGGCAATTGGGGGATTTGCCAACGGGTGCAAATTTCTTACAGACTTCAATGACTTTAGGTTTTGGTCGGAATTTCTCAGCCCTTCTTCATGGTATAAACGAAACCGAATATGCCACGATGCCCACTACGCTGACGGATCTTTGTATGATTCGAGTTTCTTCACCCAGAACTGGAATGCCCGATGCGACTTATCATACGTCTGTCATTGTGTTGAATATCGGTGATGAGGGGGTGGATTCCATTGCTGCATTCTTTACCAATCAGTCGCAACCCATGGGTGGGGCGATTTTTGCTCGTTACTTCCAATTGGGCATCTTTGAACCCTTCCAGTTCCAACGACTTGTCGTCGATTGGGTTCCTGAAGTTACAGACATCTATTTTGCTGGATGGATCGTTTCTCCAACCCTAGACTTTGACCTTATACTTCCCACCATTCCAACGGATTTGTATGCGCTTGATAACTTTGTCTTTCGGGATGTTTTCATTAGTACTCCTCCGACGATGCGGGTTCTAATTCCCTCCTTTTTACCGTATAGACCCATGATGCTCCGATTTCCCAATGATTATGCGATATACAATTTCACTTTGCTCACTTCAACTCCCATTTCCCGCCTCTCATTGAGCATAACAGAATATCATGATCAAGGTTTACGCACACCAATGAATCGAAACGTAACGAATTGGACAAATCCTCCCACGATAACACCTACAGACATCTATGATGTAACCATTGGAACACAATTCCAAATCCTATTCTTTATCCCCACCTTTATCGAATCTGGACCCTACTACGGGAATCTTGTAATCAGCGCTTCCGATGGGTGGGAACAAATCCTGCCCTTCATAATCAATGTGACTTATCCACAAGGTGTAATTCTTTTTGATTCAATTCATAACCAAGGATTGGATTTCTCGAATCTTGAAGACCTCGATTTCTCAGATTTTGACCTCGATGAACTACTTTCGCTTCTGGATGAAATCGGTGACAGTTTACTAACAGGCTATTCAAGGCTTCGAGAATTGTTTGCAGAAGCCCAGCTAAACTTAGCTGAAATTCCCCTTATCTTAGAACTCAATTCCACCACTCTTTCCCTCTTTGACGGGTTAATCCTCTGCGACCCTGAAACAGGATTTACACAAAAAGAAACCTTAGCTGTGTCAGAGTTTATTGATGACGGATATAAGGTTCTAATTCTCGCCGACCATCCAAATTCATCCAATCATACAACTTTGAACCAGATTTTAGCAAATTATAGTATCCAAATCGGTGGCACTGTAACTTCTCTGAACACAACCGAGTTACACCCCTCACGCCCCTTCACCACTGAGGTGAATATCATCTCTACAGAAGAAGGTACGCTACTCACTGAGACGGGGTCTTCCGAGATCTTTGCCTGGGTTAATGGCTCAGCCTTTGGCGTTTATCAAAATGAAAGTCAGAAGGAACTCTTTGTCCTCGGTTGTTCTTCCATTTTTTCGAATCGTCTTTTGTTGAATTTAGAAAATCTGAAGTTTGCGAACCAAACAATACATTATCTGTTTCGCAATACAATGAGCCTCACTATTCGTCCGACTGGGGGGAATGGGTCAACATTTACTATTGGTAACGATGCGGGATTTGTGATTGACGCAATAGATCACACAGGACAGGGCGTTGAGAATCTTACTATGTATTGCGTCTATACTTTTTCGAATGGAACCCAGCAGTTTTTCATTGCCTTCGAAGTCTTAGGTGGACGATATGGCACTTTTCTATTCGCGAATTGGACAGGGTTAGATGAATCAGTAAATACAACACAAACCTTCTCAATCATCGTCTTCTCATTACCGGGAACCTATGCAAGCGCTTCAGCGTTCATGTATTTCTACTATGAACCCGCTCCTGAGATACCTACTCCGCCTCCAGAACCCAATTACCTATTCATTATGGCACTTCAGATCGCTCTTTTCACGATATTAGCCATACTGATTGTTGGAGGATATTTCTTAAACCAATATCGGCGTCGACGACGAATGCGAACACCACCACTGGATGAGGTAATGATTGAAAATATTGACAATACTCTGAATACCACTCATGCTCTTATTCGTGAGATGGAATGGACTTTGACTGATCGGCGACTGGACCGTATCGAAAAACTTCGAATTGCATCAGGTGAGCCTGCGAATCGATTAGAAGATATGCTCAAACGGCTTCGCGAACTTGCCAAGGAAACAGGGGTTTGATTAGGATGAGTGAAGACAAGTCACCAATAATCATTGAATTCGATCAAACCTCTGTGAAGATTGGTCGTACGCAGATTCTACATGACATTAGTTTCTATGCTCGCGAGCGTGAGATTTTAGGGATTATTGGAGCGTCAGGATCTGGGAAGACAACCTGTTTGCGTGTAATGACAGCCCAATTGAAACCGTTCCGAGGGGGAGCACGTATTGCAGGGCATGATGTGAAGCGCGAAGCCTCAACTATCCATTATGCAACTGGGTATGTCCCACAACATGAAGACCAGAGTTTGTATTTTCCATTTTCTGGGCTTGAAAATGCCCATTTTTTCGGTCGAATGTATGGAATTACTGGTAAGGAAATTAAACGCCGGGCAATCGAACTCCTTACAATTTTGGGCTTTGATGAGGA